>DXUR01000307.1 GCA_019417795.1 Clostridiales bacterium
CGCTGTCCACGCCGTTGGCAATCGCCACAAAGTGGACACTGTGCTGCCGGAAGAATACCTCCGTGTAAAAGCCTGTTTGCAGATAATCACGACCCGCCCGACTCATGTCCTTGACAATGACATGGGCCACCTTTCCGGCCTCAATGTCCGCCACCAGCCGCTTCCATGCGGGACGGTCAAAATTGCCGCCGCTCCAGCCGTCGTCCGTATAGTGCCGACAGTTGGCGTAGCCTCTCTGCTGGGCGTAGCTTTCGAGGTATTTTTTCTGATTCACGATGGAATTGCTGTCACCATCATTGTCATCGTCACGGCTTAACCGCTCATACAGGGCGGTGATTTTTTCCTCAGTCTGTTTCATGCGCATTCGGCGCTCCTTTCAGACTGACGGCTCATTTGTGGTACTTTCATTATACCACAAGTGCCGCCATTTGTAACCCCTTCATTTCGGATCATCCGCAGAATCTTTTCCTCCATAGTCTCCGCTGCTGTCTCGCTGAATGCGACCCTGACCTTGTAAGTGGTGCCGCCGATGCGCCGAATGATAAACTGTTCCTGTTTCGTTTGCTCCATAGGCTTCCTCCTTGCGTAATTTGTTGGTTTTTGATATAATAAGTCTGGTTCCGTTGGCTGTAAGCCGATCATGTCTTTATGCTGGTTTTCCATGTTCTTTTTCTCCTTTCTGCCCTCTGTGTTTTAAGAAAGTAATCTCAGTAACTCGTGCTTAGATTATCCTTTCACTAATAGGAGAAAAACGGTGTGTAAATCGGAACTGTTTTTTGAGAAAAAGAAAAATATTTTTTCGGGAGGTGAAGCTGTCGTGGATTTATGGGAGGATGAACTGCTGTGGGATGATGATTTTTCCGATGAGGAAGAAGATACCGAGGAGCAAATAGAGGAAGCCGACCTTGAAATGGATGAGGATAGCTTCGCCGATTGGGAGGATGCGTCGGACGGTGTGCCGGAGAACGAATCGCTGGAGGAAGCGCTTGCAGAGGAACGCACGCTGGAGCTGGAAAGCGAGCTGGAGCAGGACGAGCACCCCAGAAACTATAATTCCGAGCTGGAGGATGAGGAGGAAGAGGCCGCGCCCACCAGCGAAAAACGGCTCAAGCGGGAAATTCGCGCAGAGGCTCTGCGGCGGCTGGAGGAAGCAGCCCGGACGGAATCGGATTTTTTGACTGTGGTAGACGAGTGGAATAAGCTGGACAGAAATCGGGAACGCCGGGAGCGTGACCACGAAAACCTGCGTGGGGATGTGCCGTTGGAGTTTCAGGCCGTGCCAGAGCCGAGAATTGCTCCCCTCTGGATGAATCTGCCAAGGTTCCGCCAGCTCTGTCAGGGAAATTTTCTCGACATCATCTTCTCCTGTCCCTACGAGCTGCATGAGCTGACAGCAAACCGTTTTCTCTCCAAGCTCTTCTTCACCCTCAGTGATGAACAGAAGGAGGTACTGTACTACCTGTTCGTCAAGCAATACAGCACCACAAGACTTGCTGCCATCCGCGGGCAGTCCGACCGGAACATCCGAAAGCTGCGGATGACCATTCAGAAAAAGCTGCAAAAGCGGATGTACGAGCATCTGAGTGAAAAGCTGGAAAACGATCATGGCATTACCCTGCGGGAGCGTGAGTTCATGGGGGAATATGAAGCACTGCTGCAAACCATGGGCAAAGATGCCGTGATCCGCAGGGAAAACAAAACCAAACCAAGAAAAAAGAAAGCCGCCCTTGACGATGTCAAGGACGGTTGATACAATAGTAATATGGTTAATATGTAGTTGGATTACGAGTTGAGAGGAACAGCGCCATGAAGAATCTCTTTGAGCAGTCCCGTTCCCATTGGGTGCGGTATGATCTCTATGAACTGAAAACCGCCGCAGATGGAAAGCGATATATCACGCCGGGGAAGAATGCCAAGCCCGATATCTATAATCCCTTGAAGGAAGCGCCAGGAATCGTGCTGGATGCGCTGAATGTGGGAATGCTGATGATGAACCGCAGTCCGGAAGAAGAAGTGCAAAAGGCCATTCTGGAATTTGTGACCCATTACGGTCTGCTGGGCCTGATGACAGCGCTGCCCACCACACCGTCCTTCATGGATTATGAGGCGGTCTATCTGCCGAAAAACCATTTCATCAAGGCAGAATCCATGGAAACCGAGGACTATCTGGCGCTGTTCTATCCCTTTGACCAGCTGGATCTGGTCAAGAAGGGCATTGAGTCCAGATGGAGCGTGTCCGGCGACAACATGATGGTGGCGCTGACCATGACCTTTGCGAGTGAACCCATGGCGAAAACCATGAGCTTCCAGCGAGAGTATGCTGAAGCCTATGACTGGGTGGCGCAGCAGTTCAAGGACTGGGCCTTCACCCTGACCACCTCCATTCTGTACTACAACGATTATGACCTGATCGACGAAGATACCCGGAATTTGTACCGCAAGGGTATGGCTGCCTTCGGCGGCATTGCGCCCAGCTATCATATTGAGCTGCTGGACAAGCCTACCATCTATTGGGATTTTCACTCCCTGCTGCTGGGCATCCAGATGATGTTTAGCTTCATGCTGGTGGACAGAGAGAAGCCCCTGCGGCTGTGCAAGCACTGCCAGAAGGTATTTTTGAGCAGCCGCTCCAATTCCGCATTTTGCAGCCCCCGCTGCAAGAATCAGTATAATGTTTATAAGAGCAGAGGGAAGAAAACCAGCGAAGAAGATTGAGGTGAAACGATATGGCAGACGCCAAGAAGGATAAACTGCAAATCCGCAACAGCACAGTGGATTTCCTTGTGTTCACGAAAGATGCCCATGAGGATGGCATTGAGGTACGGGTACAGGACCACGATGTTTGGCTGACCCAAAAGGCCATTGCACAGCTTTTTGATGTAGACCGGAGCGTTGTGACAAAGCATCTGAAAAATGTATATGAAAGCGGTGAATTGTCCGAAGATGCAACTTGTGCAAATTTTGCACAAGTTGCGGATAACGGAAAAACCTATCACTATAAGTTCTACTCTCTGTCCGCCATCATAGCCGTAGGCTATCGGATCAATTCCGGCAGAGCCACGCAGTTCCGCCAGTGGGCAACCAAGGTTCTGGACACCTTCACCAAGCAGGGGTATGTGCTGGACAAGAGCAGGCTCATCAACGGGCAAATCTTCGATGAGGACTACTTCGACCACCTGATTTCCGAGATTCAGGAGATTCGGGCCAGTGAGCGGCGCTTTTACCAGAAAATCACGGATATTTACGCCACCGCTGTGGACTACTCCCTTGATAGCCAGACCACAAGGGATTTCTTTGCCACAGTTCAGAATAAGATGCACTATGCCGTCCATGGCGGCACAGCGGCAGAGGTCATTATGGCACGAGCCGATCACACCAAGGAACACATGGGGCTGACCTCATGGAAGAATGCTCCTGACGGCAAGATTGTCAAGGCAGATGTGTCCGTTGCAAAAAATTACTTATCCATGGATGAAATGCAGGAACTGAACGAAATCGTCACCATGTATCTGGACTATGCTACCCGGCAGGCCAGACGGCATATTCCTATGACCATGGCAGATTGGGCCTCCAAGCTGGACGCTTTTCTGCAATTCAACGATGCAGAGATTCTGCGAGATAAGGGAAAGGTCACCGCTGCCATTGCAAAAGCCTTTGCGGAAAGCGAGTTTGAGCAGTACCGTGTCATTCAGGATCGGCTGTATCAGAGCGACTTTGACCGGCTGGTAGCCAGCACAGAGCAAAAGAACTAAAACGCAGAAACGCCCGTTATCGGCCATGTTGCCAATAACGGGCATTTGTCATTCATATACAAGCTCGGTCAGAACGATTTCCTCCGCACGGCTGCGGATGCTGTTCATCCGGCGCACCCATTCCATTTGATCGGCAGCTTTGAGTGCTTCGGTCACGCCTTCTTGCTTCACCATTGCAGAAACGATGATTTCCATACGCTCGTTGCAGGCTTGGTCGATCTCGGCAAGGTGCCGATGCAGCGTTCCGCTTGTGAGCAGGTTTGCGTAGAGAACAGGACGATGTTCTTTCAGATAGCTGCGGCGCATACGCCCATACTTGCCAATCTGGTATTCCGGTTCCTCTGGCAGCGCAAGGTTTGGAATGAGGTAATCCCCCTCCTGACGGTAAGTGCCGCCCATTTCTTCAAAGATGGATTTCATAAGAATCAACTCCTTTTTGTGTTGATTTCCAGCGGTTATAAGGATTATTCTGCTCCTTTCCTACAACTGCTGTTCCATTCACCACAAATGAGCCGCAGTCATATGTATTAGGTGGGAGAAACCACCCTTTACATAGTAACTCTTGGTTTGAAATAGAATTGCTCTCACCTTGCAGCTCGTCCTCGTGGGATAATCTCG
>DXUR01000308.1 GCA_019417795.1 Clostridiales bacterium
GAGATGACCTTCTCCGTCAACGACTCCCCCTATGCCGGGCGTGAGGGCAAGTTCGTCACCTCCCGCCAGCTGCGGGAGCGGCTGTTCCGTGAGACCCTGAAGGATGTCTCCCTGCGGGTCACGGAGCTGGATGGCGCCACCGACGCCTTCAACGTGGCGGGCCGTGGCGAAATGAGTCTGTCCATCCTCATTGAGACCATGCGCCGGGAGGGCTATGAGTTCCAGGTCTCTCCCCCCCGTGTGCTGTACCAGACCATCGACGGCAAGAAGTGTGAGCCCATCGAGCGGCTGGTGGTGGATGTCCCCAGCGAGTCCGTGGGCGCCGTCATCGAGAAGCTGGGCGCCCGGAAGGGCGATCTGCTGGAGATGACCCCCGTGGGCAGCCGCATGAAGCTGGAGTTCCTGATTCCCGCCCGCGGCCTGTTCGGCTACCGCAACGAGTTCCTGACGGATACCCGTGGCGAGGGCATCATGGCCTCCGTGTTCGACAGCTACGCCCCCTATAAGGGCGACCTGAACCGGCGCAACACCGGCTCTCTGGTGGCCTTCGAGACCGGCGAGTCCGTCAGCTACGGTCTGTTCAATGCGCAGGACCGTGGCGCCCTGTTCATCGGCCCCGGCGTAAAGGTCTACGAGGGCATGGTGGTGGGTGTCAGCCCCAAGCAGGAGGACATCACCGTCAACGTCTGCAAGAAGAAGCAGATGACCAATATGCGGGCCGCCGGCTCCGACGATGCCCTGCGGCTGGTGCCGCCCCGCCGTCTGAGTCTGGAGCAGTGTCTGGAGTTTCTGGCCGACGACGAGCTGCTGGAGGTCACACCGGAGAATCTCCGCATCCGCAAGACCATCCTCAACCACGAAAAGCGCATGAAGGCCTCCCACGGCGGCAAGAAAAAGTAAACAGCAACAAGCAGCGAGGGCCGTTGGCCCTCGCTGTTTGTCATCTGCCCCTTTACGGCTGCACCGCTGCACTCCCCGGCAGCTCCATGCTATCTCACTTCAACCGGACTGTGCGCTCTGCTGGTGGCCGTGGCCGTGGCGCTGTTCCTGTCCTGCGGCGAAAAGGAGTACGCCTTTCTGGAGAAGGAGCCGCTGGAGGTGCCGCCGGAGCGGAGTTGTGTCATCTGGACGGTGTCCGGTGTGTTGTTCGGTGCCGTGATGACGGTGATGCGGCTGCTGAACCGAAAAAATAACCCCCCAAGGGGCTTTAGCCAAAAGGCCCGGAGGTCTGTGACCTCCGGGCCTTTGTTTGTTTTCCGACAGCTCCTCTTTACTTCTTGAAGCTGTCCTTCAGAGAAACGCTGCGGTTGAACACCAGATGCTCCGCCGTGCAGTCCCGGTTATCCATGCAGAAATAGCCGGTCCGCATGAACTGGAAGGTGGGTGCGTTGACGCCGGTACGGTTCTCCCGGCGGTCGAACTCCTCTGCCACAGCGGCCATGCTGCGTTCCACCTTGCAGCCCCGCAGCACCATCAGGGAGTCGGGATTCAGGCAGTCCAGGAAATTCTTGTCCGGGCCGTCGGGCTGGGGATCGGAGAACAGGTTGTCGTACAGCCGCACCTCGGCATCCAGACAGTTGTCGGCATCCACCCAGTGGAGGGTAGCGCCCTTGACCTTCCGCCCGTCGGCGGGGTCGCCGCCCCGGCTGTTGGGGTCGTACTCGCACAGCACCTCCGTCACGTGGCCGTTCTCATCCTTGACGCAGCCGGTGCAGCGGATGAGGTAGGCACCCTTCAGACGGCACTCCGGGCCGTCGGGGTACAGGCGCTTATACTTGGGAATAGGCATCTCCAGAAAATCCTCCGTCTCGATCCACAGGTGGCGGCCGAAGGTGATCTCATGGGTACCCTGCGTGGGATCGGTGGGGTTATTCTCCACGGTGAAGGTCTCGCTCTGTCCTTCCGGATAGTTGGTGACCGTGAGCTTCACCGGGTGCAGCACCGCCATGGTGCGCTGGGCCGTGGCGTTGAGATCCTCCCGCAGGCAATGCTCCAAAAAGCCGTACTCCACGGTGTTGGGGGACTTAGCCACGCCGATGCGCTCGCAGAAATTGCGGATGGAGCGGGCGGTGTAGCCCCGGCGGCGCAGGCCGCACAGGGTAGGCATCCGGGGGTCATCCCAGCCGGAGACCAGCTTCTCCTCCACCAGCTGACGCAGCTTGCGCTTGGACATCACCGTGTGGTCAATGCCCAGACGGGCAAACTCGATCTGCCGGGGCTTGTGATAGGGGATGGAGACATTGCTGACCACCCAGTCATACAGCGGCCGGTGGGACTCGAACTCCAGTGAGCACAGGCTGTGGGTGATGCCCTCCAGAGCATCCTGAATGGGGTGGGCAAAGTCGTACATGGGGTAGATGCACCACTTGGTACCCTGCCGGTGGTGATTGATGAAGCGGATGCGGTAGATGATTGGATCACGAAGGTTCAGATTGCCGCTGGCCAGATCGATCTTGGCCCGGAGGGTCATCTTTCCCTCCTCCACCTCACCGTTCTTCATCTTTTCGAACAGCCGCAGATTTTCCTCGATGGGCCGATCCCGATAGGGGGAGGTAGCGGGGATGCCGATGTCGCCCCGGTTGGCCTTGAACTCCTCTGGTGTCAGCTCGCAGACGTAGGCCAACCCCTTCTTGATGAGCTCCACGGCATACTCGTAGTCCTTCTCGAAGTAGTCGGAGCCGTAGAAAAAGCGGTCGCCCCAGTCAAAGCCCAGCCAATGGATATCCTGCTGGATGGCGTCCACATACTCGGTGTCCTCCTTAGCGGGGTTGGTGTCATCCATGCGGAGGTTGCAGAGACCGCCGAACTTCTCGGCGGTGCCGAAGTCGATGCACAGGGCCTTGCAGTGTCCGATGTGCAGATAGCCGTTGGGCTCCGGCGGAAACCGGGTGTGGACGGTCTGTCCCTGGAACTGACCACCCTCTGCGATGTCCTGGTCGATTAGGTTCAAAATAAAGTTTCTGCTCTCCTCCGTCTCAGGGGCGGCGGTGTTTCGTTCCTCGGTCATTGTCTCACACTCCTTGTCACATTACAAAAATACGGCGGGATGACCCGCTAAAACAATGTAATATTATACCCACCGCCGTCGGAAAAAGCAAGCCCTTTTCCCGATTATCGGATGGATGTTGATTTACAATTATATTGCAAATAGGCAGCGGCTGCGCTGCGTGCTGCAAATTAACGAAAGAAGGCATTAGCGTATTCCCTCCGTAGTGAATTGGGGGTCAATCCTTTTGCTTATGGAGCAATCAAGGACGAGCCATTTGTATTTTGATAAAACAGAGTAGGAGCGGGAGGTATGCACTTCCCGCTCCGTTTCCGTTGTCTGACAGAGATAACCGCCGCCACCCACGCGCCCCGTGGTAAGCCGTCAGCGGCCTTTGGCAGGCGTTTTGATTTTCGCGCCGCTGGCTTTCATTTGCGCCAGCGGGGAAAAGTTGTCGTAGTTCTTCGTTAAATCCGCATCGTAAATCGCGCAATAGTGTTTTGTCATAGCAAGGATGGAATGTCCCAATAGCTTTTGGAGCGTAAATGCGTCCCCGCCGCAGTCAATCAGATATTTCCGTGTGAATGTGTGGCGGAACAAATGGATAGATGTTTTTTGCACTCTGCGCTGCGTGTTGTATCTTGCGACAGATTGCCGCAAGCCGTTCTCTGTGAGCTGTGAGCCTGTTTCCGTGCAAAAGAGGTAGTCGGTGCTTTCCCCGCTTCTATACCGCTGATACTCCCGCAGAATGGCGATCATGGGGCTGCAAAGGGGAATGACCTGGGTTTTCCTGTTCTTTGTGTGGCGGTAGAACACCACGCCCCCATCCAAATCCACGTTCCGAATTTGTATCGCCCTGACCGTTGCGGCGCAGCTTCCACAGGTCAAAAGAAAGTTGACAATCACCCAGTCCCGATATTCCGCAAAGGTTGTCTTGCGAATGTCGGGCTTTTTCAGCAGCGCAGTCAACTCTGCGTTCGAATAGGTTTCCTTCACGGTTTCCTCGGCCTTGTACAGGGGGATATTCAGACGGGTCAGCCCCTGCTCGTTGCACCAAGAGAAAAAGGATTTCAGAACCCGCGTGTAGCTGTTGATACTGTTTGGAGAAAGCCCCGCGTCCCGCATGGAAACAATCATATTGTCCAAATCTGCCTTTTGGAGGGCTGCAATGTCCGTCCCCGTGTCCAAGTGCCGCGCCACGGCTTTCCATTGGGAGGAATAGCTTTCCAGCGTCTTTTCCGCAAGCCCTTTTGCCCTGCGGGAAAGGAGAAAATCCGCAAAGGTTTCGTCCAATGTGGCGGTGCAATTCATCCTGATTTTCTTCATTTACCTGACCTCTTGATTTTCAAAATTTCCATCAAAAATCAAGCGCACAGGCG
>DXUR01000309.1 GCA_019417795.1 Clostridiales bacterium
TTGTAGATGTGACAGAGGAAGTAATGGAGACTATTCGAGCAGCTGAACGTGCGGAAGCTGCGTATGAGCGAAAGATGTATCGCTATAAGGCGTACTACTCCCTGGACTGCGACAACGGCATTGAAAATGCGATTCTGATGAAGCCCCAGACACCGGAAATGCTTTTGGAGGAAAAGCAGCTGCGGGAGCAGCTCTATGCTGCTGTGATGGCTCTGCCAGAGAAGCAGGCCAAGCGGATCTATGCCCGGTATTATCTGGGTATGCGTGTGAGTGAGATCGCCACAGCGGAGGGCGTAGACCAAAGCCGTGTCCGTGATAGTATCCGGCGTGGTCTGAAGCAACTAGCAAAGTATTTTTAGGATAGAACTACAAATGGGGCGCAAGGTCTCAAAATGCTTCTGGCACAGGGCCTTGCGCCCTATTTGCACGCTTGTATTCTTCGAGCAAAGGAAATATAATAAACCATATTGGAGGGAAACTATATGGATTATATGACGCTGAAAGAAGCAAGTGAAAAATGGGGTGTTACCCCAAGGCAGATCAATTATCTGTGTACCGGTGGGCGTATCCCCGGCGCTGTAAAGATGGCTACCATTTGGATGATTCCCAAGGATGCAGAGAAACCGGCAGACCGCCGTTTCAAAAATACAAAAAAATAATCCTCTCGTGAGGTTTCTGTGACATTTGGATGCTACACTAAGAATGAAGGAGTGTGATACAATGCGAATTTTAGTAGTCGAGGATGACCGACTTTTGAATAATACCTTGTGCTATAATCTGGATACTGCGGGCTATGCCGTGGACTCTGCATTGACAAAATCAGCAGCCAGCAACTTTCTGACCAAGCAGGACTATGACCTGATCGTGCTGGATGTAAACCTGCCGGATGGGAATGGCTTTGATTTCTGCCGTGAGGTAAAGGAGCGTCGGCCGGATACGGCGGTGATCTTCCTGACCGCAAACGATATGGAAAGTGATATGCTCAAAGGATATGAGCTGGGCGCGGAGGACTATGTGACCAAGCCATTTCCTATGAGCGTCTTTCAAAAAAAGCTGTCCGTGGTGCTGGGGCGGTTGGCGAAACAGTCTGGAGGCGATTGCTATGAGGATGGTGCGCTGTCCATCAATTTCTCGGAGATGACTGCTTCCCTGTCCGGTAAGCCGTTGGTGTTCACTCCGTTGGAATACCGGCTGTTGAAAATACTGACCAAAAATCCGCAGAATGTTTTGACCAGGCAGGTGCTGCTTGAAAAGCTGTGGGATGCCGATGGAAACTTTGTGGATGAACACGCCCTGACTGCGGCCATCAGCCGGGTGCGGAACAAAATTGAAACAGAGGGATGCCAGTACATCAAGACGGTGTACGGCATGGGCTATATGTGGATCGGAGGGGCATCGAAATGAATATGCGAAAACTCTCCATCAACAAAGCCTGTATCCTTTTGGGAACGCTTTTGCTGCTGGCGGTTGGTGCAGTCTGCGCCGCTGTTTATCTGCTGACCCAGAATATAACCGCTGTCCGGTGTGTGTTCCTGTTCAGTCTCTTTGTACTGCTCTGCGTTATCTTCTTTGTGGCTCTGATCCGCCGGAAGCTGGTTCGGTTCTCCGATGCCTTTTGTGGTCAGATGGATGATATGCTCTCCGAAAATATGCAGCCGAAGCAGACAACCTGCGAAGAAAGCCTGTTCTACAAAATCAACTATCGGCTGGGGCGGCTGTACGAGGTCATGCAGGAAAATAAAAACAGCATCGCAAAGGAACGGACTGACCTACAAGAGCTGATCTCTGACATCTCTCATCAGGTCAAGACCCCGATTGCCAACTTGAAAATGATCAACAACACGCTGCTTGAAAATGAGGTTCCTCCGCAGAAGCAAAAGGAATTTCTGACAGCCCAGGCCAGCCAGCTTGATAAGCTGGGCTTCCTCATGCAAGCCA
This sequence comes from Clostridiales bacterium, assembly GCA_019417795.1. The sequence continues at coordinate 1,939 of DXUR01000309.1, forward strand.
TGATTAAAACCTCCCGACTGGAAACGGGAGTCATTTCGCTGGAGCAGAGACAGCAACCGGTTTACGATACCCTTGCCGCTGCCCTAGGCGGGATTTTGCTCAATGCCGAAAAGAAAAAGATAGATGTGCAGGTGGAATGCCCGGAGCATTTGGATGCACGCCATGATAGAAAATGGACAAGCGAAGCCCTGTTCAACATTCTGGATAATGCTGTGAAATACACCCCGGCAGGCGGGCAGATCCGTGTGTCGGTGGAAGGCTGGGAAATGTATGTGAAGATCGACATTGCCGATACCGGCATCGGCATTTCAGAGCAGCACCAGGGGACGATTTTCAAGCGGTTTTATCGGGAAGATGTGGTGCATGATGTGGACGGTATTGGAATCGGTCTGTATCTGGCCCGTGAGATTGTGACCTTGCAGGGCGGTTATATCCGGGTAGCGTCTGAGGTTGGGAAAGGCTCAACCTTTTCTGTTTTCCTGCTCCGAAAGTAGAGTAAGCACACCCCGAAAATTGAAATGTCACAGATTCGTGACATTTGGGGCTGAATTTAGCGGAAATTTTTTGTGGCTCGTGACATTTCTGTGAGGTTTGGTCGTTACAATGGGTTTATCAAAAAGAAAGGATGGTGTTCTCTATGAGCATTTTGCAAACGACTGAACTGAAAAAATATTATGGTGCAGAGCCGAACATTACCAGAGCCTTGGATGGTGTGACCCTCTCTATTGAAAAAGGAGAATTTGTAGCTATCGTAGGAACCTCCGGCAGTGGTAAATCCACGCTGCTGAACATGATCGGCGGATTGGATGTGCCCACCTCCGGCCAGGTGGTCGTGGATGGCAAGGAGCTGTCCAAACTCAAAGACGAGGAACTGACCGTTTTCCGCAGAAGAAAGATCGGCTTTATCTTCCAGAATTACAATCTGGTACCGGTGCTGAATGTCTTTGAAAATATTGTGTTGCCTGTGGAGCTGGACGGAAACAAGGTAGACAAGAAGTTTATGAACGAAGTAGTGCAGATGCTGGGGCTTGAGGATAAGCTGAACAATATGCCCAATAACCTCTCCGGCGGCCAGCAGCAGCGCGTAGCCATTGCCCGCGCCTTGGTGTCAAAGCCCGCTATTGTCTTGGCTGATGAACCCACCGGCAACCTGGACAGCAAGACCAGCGCCGATGTGCTGGGGCTTCTGAAAACTACCAGCCAGAAATTCCACCAGACCCTCGTAATGATTACCCATAACAGTGAGATCGCCCAGCTTGCCGACCGCATTATTCGGATCGAGGATGGTAAGATCGTGCAGTAAAGGGGGGGCGGGACTATGAATGACATTCTATTTGGCAACAATAATTCCAAAGTAATTACCAAGCTATCCAAACGCTATTTCAAGAAGAATAAGGTACGCAATCTGGCTGCACTGCTGGCAATTATCCTGACTGCTTTCCTGTTTACCTCTATCACTTCCCTGGCGTTCAATATGGCGTCCTCCATCCAACTCTCTCTGCAAATGCAGAAAGGCAGCAAGGCGGATGGCACTTTGGGGTATATGACGGAGAAACAGTACGAGCAGCTTGTAAACAGCGATTTTGTGGACCAGGCAGGACACCGGCGTATCATTGGCTATGCAAGCAACACTTCCAGCCATTCCATTGAAATCAATTATGAAGATAGTGTGCAGCAGGAACTGACCTTCTGTGTGCCTACCCACGGAGCTGCACCGGAGAAAGCGAATGAGATCGCCACTACGGATTTGGCGCTGAAGGCGCTGGGTGTAGAACCTGAGATCGGCGCAGAGGTTCCGTTAGAATTTGAACTGCGGGGGAAAACTTATCATTACGATATGGTGCTTTCCGGCTGGTGGGAAGCAAGCAATGACTCTGTGAGCGTTGCGACTGTTTCAGAGCAGTTTATAAAAGAAAATCCCGATGTGGTTCAGAACACTTATGCGGTAGACCATGTAATGTCCGGCGTTACTTTTTCCGATGTCGTGCTGAAGAATAAAGCAAATGTTCAGCAGCAGTTGAATGAGTTCGTTTACTCCATTGGCGGCAATCCAGAGGATATGGGCGCAGACAATTTCATTCTCGCCTCCGAAAATCAAATGTCCCAGGGATTGACTTCATCAGAGTCCATCGTGCCTGCTGTTGTATTTATCCTGATGTTTGTCGTGTGCGGATACCTGCTGATCTACAATATCTTTGATATTTCCGTGATGCAGGATGTTCGTCAATACGGTCTGCTGCGGACGATTGGAACTTCCACACGGCAGATCAAGAGCATTGTGAACCGTCAGGCGGTCTGGCTCACGCTGATCGGACTGCCTATTGGTCTGATTGCCGGTTTCTTTGCCGGTTGGGTGCTGCTTCCTATCGTGACAGAGATCATTAACCTTGAATACTCTATGGTGGGTACATCCGTATCGACCTCGCC
>DXUR01000031.1 GCA_019417795.1 Clostridiales bacterium
CCACATCGGACGCGCAGAAATCCTCCGATATGTTTGCCAAGTGCCGCTATATGGACGAGATTACCGGAAACCGTGGCGTTATCTTTGCCACCGGAACCCCGGTCAGCAACTCCATGACCGAGCTTTACACCATGCAGCGTTATCTTCAGTATGAACGCCTGCAAGAACTGAACATGACCCACTTCGACTGCTGGGCTTCCCGATTTGGAGAGACCGTCACAGCATTGGAGCTGGCACCGGAAGGCACCGGCTACCGGGCAAGAACGAGATTCAGCAAGTTCTTTAATCTGCCGGAGCTGATGAACCTGTTCAAAGAAGTGGCGGACATCAAGACCGCCGACCAACTGAACCTGCCCACCCCGGAGGTGGAATACCACAACATCGTGGCGCAGCCTACCGAACATCAGCAGGAAATGGTCAAGGCCCTTTCGGAGCGCGCATCGCTGGTACACAGCGGAACCGTTGACCCGTCCCAGGACAATATGCTCAAGATTACCTCGGATGGCCGTAAGCTGGGCCTGGACCAGAGAATCGTCAACCAGATGCTGCCGGATGAACCTGGCACAAAGGTCAATCAGTGCGTGGACAACATCATGCAGATCTGGCGGAATGGCAAAGCTGACAAGCTGACCCAGCTGGTGTTCTGCGACATTTCTACACCGCAGGCAAAAGCTCCTGCAAGCAAGGCGGCAAAAACGCTGGATAATCCACTGCTTCACGCATTGGAAGGCTCTGTGCCTCTGCCGGAGCAGGAACCGGTCTTTACGGTATATGACGATATTCGTCAGAAACTCATTGCTCAGGGAATGCCTGCCGACCAGATCGCTTTTATCCATGAAGCCAATACCGAAGTGCGGAAAAAGGAGCTGTTCTCTAAGGTCCGTACCGGTCAGGTGCGTGTCCTTTTGGGCAGCACCGCCAAGATGGGCGCAGGCACCAATGTGCAGGACCGTCTGGTGGCACTTCATGACCTGGACTGTCCGTGGAGACCGGGAGACCTTGCCCAGCGCAAGGGCCGTATCGAGCGCCAGGGCAACCAAAATCCTCTTGTCCATGTGTACCGCTATGTGACCGAAGGAACCTTTGACGCATACCTCTGGCAGACGGTGGAGAATAAGCAAAAATTCATCAGCCAGATCATGACTTCTAAATCGCCGGTGCGCTCCTGCGATGATGTGGATGAAACCGCCCTCAGTTTTGCAGAGATCAAGGCTTTGTGTGCCGGAGACCCCCGTATCAAAGAGCGTATGGATTTGGATGTGGAGGTATCCCGCCTGAAGCTGATGAAAGCCGACCACCAGAGCAAGCAATATCGTCTGGAGGACCAGCTGCTCAAATACTTCCCGGAGGAGATTGAAAAGCACAAGGGCTTTATCAAGGGCTTTGAATCTGACCTGGAGGTTTTGGCAGCTCACCCGCACCCGGAGGACGGCTTTGCCGGTATGGAGATTCGTGGAGACCTGCTGACCGATAAGGAGAACGCCGGTGCAGCCCTTTTGGATGCCTGCAAGGAGGTCAAAACCTCCGATCCGGTGCAGATCGGCAACTACCGGGGGTATGCGCTGTCCGTGGAATTTTCCGCTTGGAAACAGGAGTATACGCTCCTGCTGAAAGGACAGATGACCCACCGGGCAACCCTTGGTACAGACCCTCGCGGAAATCTTACCCGTATCGACAATGCCCTTGCTCAGATGCCCCAGCGTCTGGAGTCGGCAAAGGCACAGCTGGATAACCTCTGTCAGCAGCAAGTTGCGGCAAAGGAGGAAGTCGGAAAGCCATTCCTTTATGAAGAAGAACTGAGATGCAAAAACGCCCGTCTGGTGGAGCTGGATACCCTGCTCAACATCGACGGAAAGGGGCAGGCACACACCGAGTCTGTTGTTGCCAAAAGTACACGGCCTTCGGTGCTGGATAACCTAAAACGCCCGGTGCAACCCCGCAGTACAGACAAGAAACCAAAACAGCATGAGGAGGTGCGATAAGATGAATACTAACGATCTGAATACAGCCCTTTATGAAAAGATGGCTGCCGAACAGGACAAGTTCCGGGACTGGCTGAAAAGCCAGCCCCCGGAAGAAGTCTTAAACCATGCCTATGAGTACACCATCCGCGAGGACATCGTGATGGCAATGGAGGAACTGGAGTTGATCGACACCCAGGCTCAGGCACTTTTGGAATCTCCCTCTCCGCTGGCGGATGTGTACCGCTATTTTGAAAAGCTGGAGACCGGCTATATGGATGTGATCCGGGACAGCATTGAAAGCCGTGCCGACGATGTGTGCAGAGCCAAAGAGGAACTGCGAACAACACCGGTCTATCCACATTCTGCTGCCTATGCGTCCGAGCATGGGGAAATGGCACAGTACAACCTCTCATATCAGGCGAACAGCGCCTGCAAAGAAGCCATTGAGCAGACCATCAGCGCCCACTATGCAGAGAATCGGCTGGATACGGAGGCTGCGGTCAAAGATGTGCTGGAAAAGTTCGGGACGGAACGGGTACAGTTCATTCTTGCAAACACCATCCAGCACAAGAACCATGACGGGCGTATCTCTCAGGACAATAAAGCCTGGGCAAAAACCATTCCCATGCCGGAGGACAGCGGCGCTTCCCGCCACTGCGCCTATCTGGTTGTGGATGGGGTCAATCCTGGTCTGACCGATCTGTTTACCAGGCAGGCCAGAAAAACCATGCAGGAACAGCAGAAAAGTTCTGTCCTGCAAAAGCTCAAACAGGAACCGCCTGCCCATAAGCCTGCCGCCCCGAAGAAACAGGAGCCGGAGCGATGAGCAGTCCCAAGCGCAAGCGGGATGTGCCGGTTCTGTTTTGGGTATCCGCTGATGAAATGGAGTTGATTCAGCAGAAAATGGCACAGTTTGGGACAAAAAACCTGAGCGCCTATCTGCGGAAAATGGCTGTGGACGGCTATGTGGTGCAGCTGGATTTGCCGGAACTGAAAGAACTGGTATCCCTGCTGCGCCGGAGCAGCAACAACTTAAACCAGCTGACCCGCAAGGTGCATGAGACCGGGCGGATTTATGATGTCGATTTGGAGGATATATCCCAGCGGCAGGAAAAGTTATGGGACGGAGTTAAAGAGATACTGACACAACTCTCCAAACTTTCGTAACCGGGACAAATACCCCATTTGCGGAGGGAGGAACGGCGTTTCTTCGCCGCGCCTTCCTCCGCTTTTTCTTTTTGCCCGTATCCTTGCCTTTTGGCTGTGAGACAGGGATAATGGAATCAGGAACAGGAACTGTGATTTTGGGAGGAGGCATAACAATGAGGGCATTGGTATTTTTGTTGAAACTGCTGTTGAAGATCGTGATGGTTCCGGTGATTCTGGCGCTGACCCTGTTCGTTTGGATTTGTGTGGGGATCGTCTATGTCTCCGGTCTGGTGCTGGGGCTTATCAGCATGGTGATCGCCCTGCTGGGTGTGGCGGTTCTGCTGACCTGTTCCCTGCAAAACGGCATTATCCTGCTGGTGATGGCATTCCTTATTAGTCCCTATGGTCTGCCGATGGCTGCCATCTGGCTGCTGGGCAAGGTGCAGGACTTGAAGTTTGCCATTCAGGATTTGGTTTATGGATAAAATGCGCGGTCACAAAAATGCCAGACAGTGTCTGTTAAATTGCTATATTTACTTCCGTGCTACATCCGTGTATAATAGTAGCACGAAAGGAAGTGATGGATGTGACCAAATCAGAACGGTTTGAGCAATTAGACAGACTTCTGACCGAGCATGATGGGATGCTGCAAACCGCACAGGTAATCGCCAGCGGAATTGTAAAACCCATTTTTTATGAATATGTCAAAGAGAAAAATCTTCAGCAGGTTGCTCACGGAATTTATGTCTCCGAGGACACCTGGATTGATGCGATGTTTCTGTTACATCTGCGATGTGGTCAGGCAGTATTTTCCCATGAATCGGCGCTATTTTTCCATGACCTGACAGACCGGGAACCATCTCCATACGCTATCACGGTGCGCAGAGGGTACAGCACCACTCGCTTAAAGGCAGAGGGTCTTTCTGTTTACACCATCAAACCAGAACTATATGAGGTAGGGCTGACAACTGGCCAAACACCTTTTGGGCATACGGTGCCTGTCTATGATATGGAGCGCACCATCTGCGATCTGCTCCGCAGCCGAAGCAGCATGGAAATACAGACTTTTCAAGGTGCGCTGAAGATGTATGCCAGAAGAAAGGACAAGGATCTGCGGACTTTGATGCGGTATGCCGGTATGTTCCGGGTTGAAAAAATTTTACGGCAGTATTTGGAGGTGCTTTTATGATAAAAACAGCAAGGCAGCTAAAAGATTTAATTCGCAATCTTTCCAGAGAAAAATCTGCGGATGCACAGCTTTTAATGCGAAACTATATGATGGAGCGTTTTCTGGAGAGAATTTCCCTTTCTGAATATCGTGACAAATTTATTCTGAAAGGCGGGATGCTGGTAGCGGCAATGGTTGGACTGGATGCCCGTTCCACGATGGACTTGGACGCTACTGTAAAAGGAGCCAATGTTAATGTAGAGGACATCGAGAACCTGATTTCTGCTATTGTGAGTGTGCCGATTGATGATGGCGTCAAATTTCAGCTGAAAAGCATTTCAGAGATTATGGATGAAGCGGAGTATCCTGGGATTCGGGTCAGCATGACTACAACCTTTGACGGTGTGGTGACACCTTTGAAGATTGACATTTCCACAGGGGATGCCATTACCCCCAGGGAGGTACGCTACTCTTTCAAGCTGATGCTGGAAGATCGCTCTATTGACATTTGGGCATACAATCTGGAAACCGTTCTGGCTGAAAAGCTGGAAACAATCATCACCAGAACCACCACCAACACCCGCATGAGAGATTTCTATGACATTTATATTCTAGAACAGCTGCATGGGAACACATTGAACTCACAGATTCTCCATGATGCGCTGTGGGCCACTGCTCACAAACGCGGGACAGAACGACATCTTGCAGAAGCTGCCGAAGTTTTTGAGGAAGTGGAGAACAGCTCGGTTATGCAGAAACTTTGGGAATTTTACCGCAGGAAGTTTTCCTATGCGGCAGATCTGGAGTGGAGCATCATCATGGGGGCGGTTCGCAGTTTATATGCGCTCAGTGAAAAGGAATCGAGCCTATGAAGAAGCATGGACATTATTGTAAAGTCTGCGGAGAATATAAGGCTAACGAAAAATTTTCCGGCAAAGGTCATGCGGCGCACATCTGTAAATCCTGTGCTTCTTTATCGCCGGAGAAACAAGCAGAGCAAATGACGGTAAACCGCTTACTGAATCTCCCTTGGCGGTTATCAAAGGAGCAGATTTCCTGGCTGAAAAACCGAATGAAAGATAAGCGCCCGGAAGTTCGTGCACTGGCAAAAGAACAATACGAGATGAGGTTTCCTCCGAAGCGGTTAGAGGACATCGAGGACGATTTTATAGAATAGCAAAAGCGGTCTGCACCATGCAGGCCGTTTCTTTTTAAGAAAGGAGGCCCTTCTATGGCAACCACACGCATCATGCCCCTGCATATCGGCAAGGGCCGCACCGAAAGTCAGGCAATCAGCGACATCATTGATTATGTGGCAAATCCGCAAAAGACCGACAACGGAAAACTAATTACCGGCTATGGCTGTGACAGCCGGACCGCCGATGCAGAGTTCCTTCTGGCGAAGCGGCAGTATATCTCCGCCACCGGGCGGGTGCGCGGGGCGGATGATGTGATCGCTTACCATGTGCGCCAGTCCTTCAAACCCGGAGAGATCACACCGGAGGAAGCAAACCGCATGGGCGTGGAATTTGCCAAGCGGTTCACCAAGGGCAATCACGCCTTTGTGGTCTGCACCCACATAGACAAATCGCACGTTCATAATCACATCATCTGGTCGGCGGTCAATGCAGATTGTGACCGAAAGTTCCGCAACTTTTGGGGCAGCACCAGAGCCGTCCGGCGCTTGAGCGATACCATCTGCATCGAGAACGGATTGTCCATTGTGGAGGACCCAAAACCCCACGGAAAAAGCTACAACAAATGGCTGGGTGATCAGGCCAAGCCCTCCCATCGGGAACAGTTGCGGGTGATGATTGACCATGCGCTGGAGCAGAAACCGGCGGACTTTGATGCGCTGCTGAAGCTGCTTTCCGAAATGGGCTGTGAAGTATCCCGGCGCGGGAAAGCAATCCGGCTCAAAGCGCCCGGCTGGAAGAATGTAGCCCGCATGGATGACAAGCTGGGGGCCGGGTACAGTGAAGCAGAAATCCGTGCGGTGCTGGCCGGTGAAAAACAGCATACGCCCCGTAAAAAATCCATCGTGCAGCCGGAGCCGCCCAAGGTCAATCTGCTGGTGGATATTCAGGCAAAATTACAGGCTGGGAAAGGCGCTGGGTATGCGCGATGGGCAAAGGTTTTTAACCTGAAACAGATGGCGCAGACTGTAAATTTTCTCGCCGAACATCAGCTGTTGGACTATGGGGAGCTGGCAGAAAAAGCGGCGGCTGCCACGGCACATCACAATGATCTTTCGGCGCAGATCAAAGCGGCTGAAAAGCGCATGGCAGAGATCGCTGTTCTGCGTACTCACATCGTAAATTATGCCAAGACCCGTGAGGTCTATGTGGCATACCGCAAGGCGGGTTACTCTAAGAAATTCCGGGAAGAACATGAGGAAGAAATTCTGCTCCACCAGGCTGCTAAGAATGCCTTTGATGAGATGGGAGTCAAGAAGCTTCCCAAGGTCAAAGAGTTGCAGACGGAGTACGCGAAATTGCTGGAAGAAAAGAAAAAGACCTATGCCGAGTACCGGCGTTCCCGTGAGGAAATGCGGGAGCTTTTAACGGCAAAGGCAAATGTAGATCGAGTGCTGAAAATGGAGGTAGAACAGGATGTTGAAAAAGAAAAAGACCACGGCCAGCGGTAAGCTGGTCCTGGTCAAAAGCGTTCGCAGAACGCGCAGCCACAGAATGAAATTCTGTGTTCAAAGGGGCTTGGGGGCGCTGCCCTCAACAAGCAAGCGGAGAGGAAAATCACGGAGGGATTTTTTTCTCTGCGGGCCTGTGTGTATTAACACAGGCATTGCTTGCCAGTATTATCCCGAATCAGAATAATTTCGGAATAACCACCGTTCTCGCTATTCCGCATGATGGAGGCAGCGGGCGTCACCGAGGAACTGAAAGCCCATGACCCCATACGCTGGGTGGGGCTGATGAACACGCTGAAAGCACAGGTGGAGGAAATGATTTGTCAAGAGTTTATTTATATTTAGAACTTTTTCTTTTTGTCAGAAAACCATTTGACACTGCCATTATTCGCGCCTATACTTAGAATGATTAGTTATAACGAACCGAAAGGAGGAATGGGTGGTGCTGACCTATGAAAAACAAGCACTCTCTGGTACGATTGAAGTATTATTGCGGTCTAAATTGCCAGACGAATTTGAAGGGACAAAGTTATACGGCTCTCTCAAAGAAGATGAACTACGGCAGGACTGTAAAATTTTTCGGCTGTCAAATGAAACAGGGCATGGACGCATTACAGTCTATCAGGTTTTTTCTGGTATTGAGCTTTACTATAACGATATGCACATGGGATATTGCAATCAAAATCAAGCCACAGCTAAAAACATGATAGAGATTAACCATTGTCTGATAGGACGTTTTGAGTGTAGCTTTGGTGAAAATAGTTGCTGCTATATGGCGGAAGGCGATTTGTCGATCAGCTCCATGATGAAGAAAAAGTCAAATTCGTGTTTTCCGCTGAACCACTATCACGGTATTTCTATCGTCATCAATCTGGATGAATTGCTGCCGGAAGTACGGCAAATCATGGAGCTATTGAATATTGATTTGCACTACATACAAAAATATATTTGCGAAGGAAACCGTTGCTGCATCATGCGGGCCAATCCGTCTATTGAACATATTTTTTCGGAACTCTATCATGTCCGGGAAAAAAGAAAACCAGGATACATGAAAGTCAAAATGCTGGAACTGCTTCTGTTCTTAAGTGATCTCAATACGGCAGAAGAAGTTTTACAGACGGATTATTTCAATCAAAATCAGGTCGCATTGATTAAAGCAGTAGCGTCCTATATTACGGAGGACTTGACAGCACATCATACGATTGAACAGCTTTCCCAGAAATTCGAGATTTCTACAACAGCATTGAAAAAGTGCTTTCGAGGCGTCTATGGAACCTCTGTCTATTCTTATCTTCGTACCTATCGGCTTCAAGTCGCCAAAAAATTGTTGCTGGAAACCGAGTCGTCAGTAACGGAGATTGCAAGTAAAATCGGATATGAAAATCCGAATAAATTCACTTCTGCCTTCAAAGAAACGTATGGCAGCTCTCCAACGGAATTCAGAAAGAGTGTCCGTTTGGATAGAAGCGGGTCCGTATGGAGTGGCGAAGAAATCTGAGCTGTATTAGAATATCCTTTGTCAGATAAAAGCAGAAAGACCGCTTGAAGCTGGCCTGTTTTTTGAATAGCGGGTTAGACGTTGCTAACTTTCTGCAAGACAAAGGAGGATTTCCAAATGGAAAATGAAAAATCGACAGGTAACAAGTACACTGTCAAAGACGCGGCAATCATCGGTATCTTCTGTGCGGTCATGTTCGTTGTATTTATGGTCTATTCGATCCTGACCGGCGCTTCACTGTTCTATTCCATGATTTTTAACGCCGCTGGTGCGGCACTTATCCTCGCACCGTTCTATGTTTATATGTGCATGAAAGTCGGCAAGCATGGCCCCGCTCTTGTCTACAATATCATGTGGGCGATTATCGCCGGATTGATGATGGGGCCATTTATGATTCCGTGGTTTTTGGGCGGCGGTATCATCGCAGAGCTTTCCATGTGCGGAAAGGATGCCTACCATGACATTAAGCGTGTGTCTATTTCGTGGGTAATCACGGCACTGGTTCGCGCTGCACATGGTATGTCAGAAATTTGGTTTTTCAAAGACGCATTTCTTGCCACCGGCGTCAGCGAGCAGCAGGTTCAGGTTCAGACCCAGTATTACACCGATCCGAAGTACGTCCTTTTGAGCCTGGCTGTCACCGCTATCCTGGCCGTCCTTGGCTGCATGATTAGTAACAAACTGATTGTGAAGCACTTCAGAAAGAGCGGTGCGATTAAATAAACTATGAGCATGAAATTTGATTTTCGAACCAAATTGCTTGTCATAGTTCTCACTATGTCGCTTGTGGCGGTGCTCACAAGCGACATTTTGATATACACACTTTTTGGCGTTTTGAGCGTGTATCTGATTATTCAGGGCTTTGGCAGGCAGACAATAAAATATTTGATCGTCTGCGGTATTTTTATCGTGTTGAGGTTGCTTTCAGGAGGACAGGGCATTACCATTCTTATGCCGGAAATGTTCCTGTTCATGGTGCTGCGTATTTTGATGATGGTTATGGCTGCGCAGCCCGTGATTGGTATGCCGCCGGGAGAAGTTGTAGCAGTTTTTAAGAAAATCCACGCGCCTAATGGAATTGCCCTGCCCGTAACCTTCATGCTGCGTTTCTTCCCTACTGTGCGCAGTGAATTTTCTGATGTGTTTTCCTCCCTTCGACTGCGAAAGCTGTTGTCATGGAAACACCCTCTGGACGCAATGGAGTATATTGTTACGCCTGTTATTTTCCGTTCATCCAGAATAGCCGAAGAACTTGCCGCTTCTGCTGAAAGCAGGGGGATTTCCAATCCTGGGAAACATACCTGCCGCAGAAAAATAGAATTTCAAAAAAAAGATTGGATTATGTGCGTGATTGCTGTTTGTGTAACTGCATTCTATTTTGTGCTGGAAAGGACGGTAGCATAATGGTAAATGATAAAGCAAGGCGATCCGTTATCCAGTTTGAAGATGTATCTTTTGAATATCCGGGAGCCGAAACAGATAGTATCCATCATATCAGCCTCGATGTAAAAGAGGGCGAGTTTCTTGTTCTGACTGGAGGGAGCGGCTGCGGAAAGACAACTTTAACACGATTGGTAAACGGGTTAGGCGAACAATTTTACGAAGGGACACTGAAAGGGCGCATCACACTGTTGGGATGCAACATATCGGAATATCCTCTGTATGAAATCGGGAAAAAAGTAGGTTCAATCTTTCAAGATCCAAAGAGCCAGTTTTTTGCCAGTATTACAGAGGATGAGATTTCGTTTGGGTGTGAAAATTATGGCGTTCCGTATGAAGAATTGGATAGGCGGGTTTCAAGTGCAATCAAGCGTATTAACGGAGATATGCTGCGAGGGAAAGAAATTTATCCGATGTCCAGCGGGGAAAAACAGAAAATAGCGGTGGCCTCCGTCAATGCTGTTGATCCGGAAATTTATGTGTTTGATGAACCTTCGGCCAATTTGGATATGTATTCCGTTGAGGCGCTTAAAAATTTGATGGGTGGACTTAAAGCGGAAGGCCACACAATCATTGTTGCTGAACACCGGCTTTATTATCTTACTGACCTTGCAGACCGTTTTCTCTATATGGAAAACGGGAGCATAAAAGAAGAATGGACGGCGGGAGAACTGCGCTCTATTCCAGAAGAAAAAAGACGAGCCATAGGAATACGAGCGGCAGATTTGCACCATATTGAAGTAGATATTTCCCCTGTAAAAGAAAAAGATGTGACGATGGAGGTAAAGGATTTGGCGTTTTCCTATCGCAAACATCCGGTTTTCCATGATGTATCTTTTCAGGCGTATGCTGGTGATCTGATTGCGATTGTAGGCCATAACGGAATAGGAAAAACTACTTTGTCGAATATTCTTTGTGGTATGCAAAAGGAAAAAGAGGGTCAGGTCATATATAACGGGACAAAGGTATCTAAAGGCAAACGGAAGAATTTTGCCTACTTTGTTATGCAAAATACAGATTGCCAGTTGTTTGGGGACAGCGTAGAAGAAGAACTGCTATTAAACGGAAAAGGCAGTACCCAGGAGCAACGCGATGATCTGCTAAAACTATATGGCTTGTTTGAATGGAAAGAACGGCATCCCGCTACTCTTTCCGGCGGGCAGAAACAACGACTCACTCTCGCAGTATCGGATTGGATAGATACCCCCGTTTTGATTTTGGATGAGCCTACCAGCGGTCTTGATTTCAAAAATATGATGAGAATATCGGAGCATTTGAAAGCTCTGGCGCAAAAAGGAAAGACCATTTTAATCATTACCCACGATTATGAATTTGCCGCTATGACTTGCAATCGGGTTCTGCATTTCGTTGATGAAGGTCATGTAGAAACATTTCCGTTACAGGAAAATTTGTCCCGCTTATACTCCTGCCTTATGTGTCAATGAATTATGTGTCCGATTGGATAGATACGCTCTGCATGGAGTGGCAGAAACAACCGAATGATTTTATGATAATAGACGGGTTATAAAATGCTAACCCGTCTATTATTGCGAAAGGAGACTTGCTTATGGAGAAGCAAAAAAATGGAGAACTGTCCAGAATGTTCGGATATGCAGGGAAATTCCATGTTTTGACTGTTTTGGGATGTGTTCTCTCCGGAATCAGTACCATTTTATCTATGCTGCCTTTTGTTTGCATTTGGCTCGTCATCCGCGATTTAATCCAGGCTTTTGCTGCCGGGGATATATCTCTTGCAACGGGGAGCGCCCATTATGCATGGATGGCGGTTGTGTTTGCAGCGGCAAGCATTTTAATTTATTTTATCGCCCTGAACTGTACTCATCTGGCGGCGTTTCGTACAGCCACCAATATGAGAAAATCTGCAATTCATCATATCGTGACGCTGCCGTTGGGGTATTTCAGCCAAAATGCAAGCGGACGGCTCAGAAACATCATTGATGATAATGCAGGGCTTACAGAAGGATTTCTGGCCCATCAGCTTCCCGATCTGACCGGAGCCGCAGTTATGCCGGTTGCCGTTATTATTTTGATTTTCCTTTTTGACTGGCGGCTGGGAATTTGCTGCCTGATACCTATGGGAATCAGTGTCATCTTTCTCAAACAGATGATGGGCGGAGATAATGCGCAGTTTATGGGCAAGTATATGACTGCACTGGAAACAATGAATAAAGAAGCTGTGGAATATATTCGCGGTATTCCTGTTGTAAAAGTATTTCAGCAAACTATTTATTCCTTCAAAAATTTTCACGCTGCAATAGAAGAATACGAAAAATTTGCTTCCGGGTATGCCTTAAAATGCCGTATTCCTCTTACGGGATTTACAGTAACACTGAACGGCACATTTGTTTTACTTATTCCAGTCGCCATGTTTATTTTGTCCGGGGTCAGCGGCCAGGCGGCTTATGAAAATGTTGTGCTGGATTTTCTGTTTTACAGTTTGTTTACTCCGGTTTGTGCAACTATGATGAACCGTATCATGTTTGCCAGCGAGCAGCTTATGGCGGCTAAAAGTGCAGTCAGCCGGGTGGATGAAATTTTGCAGGAAAAGCCCTTGAAGGAGCCGGAACATCCCCTGATCCCGGCAGATGCTTCGATTGTGTTTTCGGATGTTTCCTTCGCCTATCCAGGGGCCAAAGAGAAGGCCTTAGACCATATCAGCTTTGAGGTTCCGACAGGAAAAACAGTGGCGCTTGTTGGTGCCTCCGGCAGCGGTAAAAGTACAGCGGCAAGCCTCATTCCCCGATTTTATGATGTTCAGTCAGGTTCCGTTACGATTGGCGGCGTGGATGTACGCAATATTGAGAAGCAGGAACTGATGAAAAGAGTTGCTTTCGTGTTTCAGAATACCTGTCTGTTCAAGGACACCTTGCTGAATAATATTAAGGCGGCCCGCCCGGACGCTACCAGGGAAGAAGTCCTGAAAGCGGCTGATGAAGCACAATGCAAAGATATTATTGACCGCCTCCCGGATGGGCTTGATACGCTCGTTGGAACAGGAGGCACATATCTCTCAGGAGGTGAAAATCAAAGAATTGCTCTTGCAAGGGCAATTTTAAAAGACGCCCCTATTATTGTACTGGATGAAGCCACAGCATTTGCAGATGCCGAAAATGAACATCAGATACAGCTCGCTTTTGAGCGGCTGACCCAAAACAAAACGGTTATGATGATTGCCCACCGGCTCTCTACGATACAAGACGCAGACCTTATCCTGGTGTTCAAGGAGGGGCAGATTGCAGAAAGAGGTACGCATGAAGAATTGGTAGCCTTAAATGGTATTTATTCTTCTATGTGGAAGGATTACCAGACCTCGATTGCCTGGAAGATCGGAAAGGAGGATGAGCAGCATGATTAAGGCGTTAAAAAAGAAGTATGCGTTAAGCGATCAGGGTGCAAAAGACCTGTTAAAAGGGATTGTTTATTCGGTGCTGGCCAATATCAGCCTTATGTTTCCTGTTATTCTTCTGGCTATCGTCCTCAATCAGCTTCTTGCGCCTGTTTTGGGAGCGAGTGCGCCAGAGATCAGTGCCGCTGTTTACACTGTGATTGGAATTGTGATTTTAGCTGTTGTTTTTATTTTTCATTATTGCCAGTACACCGCGACATATCTCGGAACGTATGATGAAAGCGCAAGGCGGCGTATCGGGCTTGCGGAAAAATTGCGTACCCTTCCGCTGACCTTCTTCCACCAGCGTGATCTTGCTGACCTGACAAGCACAATTATGGGCGACTGTGCAAACTTTGAACACGCATTTTCTCATACGGTTCCACAATTCTTTGGAGCAGTTATCTCTACGGGGATTGTTTGTATCGGCCTGCTGATTTTCAACTGGCAAATGGGTTTGGCTCTTCTTTGGGTAGCTCCGATTTCATTTGCAATCGTTATTCTGTCACGGAAATGGCAGGAAAAACTCAGCAAAAAGCACATGAACGCAAGACTGGAGCTTGCAGAAGGCATTCAGGAATGTTTGGAAACCGTACAGGATATAAAGGCTTGCAATCAGGAAGAAGATTATCTTCGCAAATTGGACGCAAAGATGGATGCTGCGGAAAAAGCACAGATTTCATCCGAAATGACAACGGCAAGTCTGCTGACAACCGGCCAGATGTTTTTACGGCTCGGTTTGGCAACGGTGATTGTAGTAGGTAATAGTCTTGTGGTAAGTGGAGATACCTCTCTGTTTACCTATATTCTGTTTTTGATTGCTGCCTCCCGCCTGTACGATCCGCTTTCCGGGGCGATGTCAAATATGGCAGAGCTGTTTTCTGTACAGCTTCAGGTGAACCGCTTGAAAGAAATAGAGGAATACCCGGAAGAAACCGGTGAGAAGAATATCCATACAAACGGGTACGATATTACATTCGATCATGTCCAGTTTTCTTACGAAAAGGGCAAACCGGTACTGAGGGATGTTTCGTTTACTGCAAAACAGGGACAGGTCACTGCATTGGTTGGCCCGTCCGGCGGCGGCAAAAGTACAGTCGCAAAACTGGCAGCCAAATTTTATCCTCTGGACGGAGGAAGAATACTGTTGGGCGGAACCGATATTGCTCCGCTAAATTCAACCATGTTGATGAAAAACTTCTCTATCGTTTTTCAAGATGTTGTGCTGTTTAATAACACCATCATGGAAAATATTCGTGTCGGTAAAAAGGACGCAACGGATGAAGAAGTGATTGCCGCAGCTAAAGCAGCGCAGTGTGATGAATTTATTTCAAAATTGTCGGACGGCTATCAGACGGTGATCGGAGAAAATGGTTCAACACTATCTGGCGGTGAGTGCCAGCGCCTTTCTATCGCACGTGCTCTTTTGAAAGACGCTCCTGTTATTCTTCTGGATGAAGCTACTGCTTCTCTTGATGTAGATAACGAAACTGAAATTCAAAACGCAATATCCAGGCTGGTAAAAGGCAAGACAGTTCTTATAATCGCTCACAGAATGAGGACGGTGGAAGCTGCCGATAACATCGTTGTATTGTCAGATGGTATTGTAGCCGAAAACGGAACTCACGAAGAACTTATGAAAGAAAATGGCCTCTATCATAGGCTGGTCGATTTGCAGACAGCTTCTGCAAATTGGAAGTTAAGCGTTTAATCATAAAAGGAGGTACTGATGAAACTTCATGCGTCCGGGGAGGACTACCTGGAGGCCATACTTGTTCTCCATAAGAAGATGGGCATGGTGCGCTCCGTGGATGTCGCCCGGCACCTGGAGGTCACAAAGCCCAGCGTGTGCCATGCGGTGGCGACCCTGCGGGACGGGGGCTTTCTTACAATGGACGAAGATCACTTTCTCCATCTGACCGATGTGGGCCGCG
>DXUR01000310.1 GCA_019417795.1 Clostridiales bacterium
GCTTGCCCACGTAGCGCCGCCGGGGTGGCTCCGCCTCCTGGTCCGATTCGGACCGCTCCAGTGCGGTGTCCTTCCACCGCTCGTTTTTGAGCCACCGGCAGGCGTAAGGGATGCCGATGCCCCGCCGCCAGGTCTCGCTCTTGCTCTGGGTCTCCAACGCCTGGGTCATGGTCTGGATGAGGGCCTCGTCCGGCTTGAGCCTGTCCCACTCCTGGACAGCGCCCACCCGGTCCTCAGCCCGGCCCCGGGTCCGGTACAGGTTCCAGAAGGCCTCAAAGGCATCCGGCATCCATGCCGGTGTTGACTTGCTTTTTCGTGTTTTCACACGCATCCCCTTTGGGGGGATTATAGGGGGATATATACTTGTATTCTTAATACCTTTATATTCCTCCGGATTTTTCGGGATACCCTCTCCCGATTTTTCGGGGGAGGTATCCGGATTTTTCGGGATACCTCCCTGTACCTCCTCGCCATGGATTTTTGGTCCATTTTTTGCCAGAATTTGCCCCAGAAAAATCCGCCTCTGAACCACATCTCCGGAGGCACCGAAACGCCGGATCATCTCCACCCGGATGTGTCCGCAGTCCCGGAGCTGGCTTACCAACTCCGAGACGGACTTGTCCGTCAAATTGCAGACGCCCATCAGCTGCTTGTTAGTGGCGTAGCAGTATCCGCTGCTCTGCGCCAGCCGCACGATCTCTCCATACAGCAGCTTTGCGGCAGGCCGGAGTCTGTCGTCATACAAGACCCCGGCGGGAATGACGGCATACAAGCCGCCCATCGTCAGATCATAAGCCATATTGATCCCCCATTATCAGTCGATCCGCTCCAAAATCCGCAACGGGATCGCCGCCACCGTCGCCACGCCGATGACCATGAAAAACATCGCCCAATCACTCACAGGAAGGCACCTCCCTCCCGGCGAAAATTAGGGCTTGCATGCGGCGTGGATCTTGTGCTATAATTGATACATCCAACAGTGGTTGATCCAATACCACACACTTTTTCCCCTGAACGCTCTGAGGTTGCCGCCTCGGGGCGTTCTTTTTTTGCGCCTGAGTAGATCACCTGATAGATAGCCGCCATGGTCTCCCGCAGCTCCACCACGATGGAATCGAACTCCGGCCGCTCAGCCTCGTCGATCACGCCGTCCTCCGCGATCCGGAGCAGGGCATCCAGCCGTCCCGTCGCGTCTTGCAGCCGGTTCCGCAGGGCGATGCTTGCCATGGGCAGCGGCCTTGGCGTCACCTCCGGCATCACGCCCAGGGTGTCCGTGGCCTGCGCGTGCTCCAGCGCCAGCCATGGGCAGCTGTACACCTCCACCATCTTGGCCACCGTCTCGTCCTTGGGCACCGTCTTGCCGCCCTCGTACTGTTTCAGACTTTCCGGGGACAGCCCAAGCAGCTCCGCTGCACGTTCTTGGCTCATCCCGGTACTCAGCCTTGCCCTTTGATACAGATTTGGGTATTTCCGCTCCATTGTCTTTTCCTCCTTTCCGCGCTACCATGTAACCATCCAA
The DNA here is from genome assembly GCA_019417795.1 of Clostridiales bacterium. The sequence continues at coordinate 1,520 of DXUR01000310.1, forward strand.
CGTGCCAATGGTACAATGGGGATGATGTAGCGCTTCCCCACCTTCTTGGCCGGGAACTCGTCATTGTGGACCAGTGCATCCCAGTCCAGCCCCAGCAGCTTGCAGGCCTGATCCTTGGTCAGGACCTCCTGCTCCGGGAATTTCGCCTGTAAGGATTGCAGCTGATCCCGGAAGCTCTCACGCTCTCGTGCCATGTCCGCTCCTCCCTTCTCACGCGCCTGCGGCCGGTCTTCCCAGCAGCTCGTCAATGCTACAATGGAAGATGTCCGCCAGCTTCATCAAATTCTTCACGCTGGGATAGGTCTCGCCGCTCTCCCAGGCGCACACGCTGGCCTGCTTCACACCCATCCGGGCCGCCAGCTCATACTGCTTCATGCCTGCGGCCTCCCGCAGCGCTCTGATTGCCATACGAAAAAACTCCTTCCTGCCGCTTGCATACGCGGCGCGAATGTGATAAAATAGGCGTAAACTAAATTCAAGGGGGCCTTATGCTCACTCCCGACCAAATCAAGTTCCTTCTCTGGCTGGATTCCCAGCCGCAGGGTGCCGACTTAGCCACGATGCAGATAGACAATGCCCCCGGCTATTCTCGCCGACGAGTGGAAAGCATGACCAGAGACAACTTAATTGACCTAAACGGCTCCGGCGTGTACACCGTTAGCGATAAAGGAAAGGCCGCGCTGTTAGAGCATGAGCAGCACCGCCAGGAGACCGCCGAAAAAGCAGCTCAAAATCAGCAAGAGCATCGTTTTCAGATAAAACTTGTGCTCATTGGCGCAGTTGCGACGGGCTTCCTCTCTGCGCTCTTCAGCCTGCTTTTCCAGCAGCTCTCGGAGCTGATTCGTGCGCTCATAAAGCAGGGTTGACGGCGGATCGCCTACGCAGTCAATGACCACGCATTTAACGCCTGTCCGCTGGGTAAGCTTGTCTTCCAGCCGTTCCCGCTCGGAATTGAGCGACATATCGGCGTCTGTCAGGAATATCAGCATTCCGGGATCCTTCTCAACGGCGAAGTATCGGAACATCCTCGCGCCTCCTTTCTTTTTTTACTTGGTTTGTTAGGTTTTGGCTTTTTAGTTTGTGGCTATATCTTAAATCGCATTTTGGCATTTGTCAATTGCATAAATTGCATTTTTGCGTTTTCGTATAGTTGCACAATTACCACTTTGGCATTTTGGCTATTATTTGGGGGGTGATTCCAATGGACGCCGTAGATCGTCTTTTTGCTTTGGTGGATGCAAAATACCGGGAGCAGAAGGACTTTGCCGCAGAAATTGGGGTAGATCCCGCACGCGTCAGCGAATGGAGAAATCGGAAGAGATCTTCATACACTCGGCATTTAACCAAAATAGCGGCAGCGTTAAACACATCTGCGGATTACATCTTGACCGGGAAAGAAGAAAAAAGCCCGGCTCCCGAAGGAGCCGGACTGACGCAGGAATTTGCCCGGATATTTGACCAGCTATCTCCGCAGGCTCAGAATGAGATTATTGCGGAGATGCTAAAGCGGAGACGGCAAGAGCCATGATCTCCGCTTGATCTGCGGGGGACAGAGATGCAAACAGGTCCAATGCGTATGTAGTGTCCGATTCGGACACGGTGCGGGTGGTCTGGCTGCTCATATGTGTTCCTCCAATCATATCCCAAAGGCCGATCGCTGCGGCCCAATTTTGCAAGATTTAAGCGGAGGCGTAATATGATAATTTATATTTCCGGAGGATTTCTTGCCCTCTTGCTGTGTGGCTTGATTTGCTATGTCATAACGCGGGTCAAAGGGTGGGCATCGTCCGCATGCTGGGCCCATGCCCTTGGTGGTTTTCTTCTCGGCCCATTTTGGCTGCCTGTATGTATCAGCAAGCCCAGATATACTCCGGGATGCGAAAAGGTTTGCAGGATGGGTGCGCCCGCCTTTGGCGTATGGTTGGCGATTGGCACAGCGTTGAGCGTTATTGGTGACGCTTTGCTTCTGAGTTATTCAATCTTCCACTGGCAATATGGGGCACTTGGGATTTTTATCGTGCCGATTGGTCTTTGGGTTTTGCTTATTTTGGATCAACGCTGTTAGTATAAACAAAAACGTTGTGGAGGCACTGGACGGAACTGAATAAAAAGTGCCCCCGTCGCCTCTGCAACAAGCGGCGGGGGCACTTTGCGTTTCCGGCAGAGGGGGAGTCTGCCTGTCCGCAAAAAAACCATACCAAAAATGGGTTTGGCAGCGCAATGCCCAAATTGGGAAAATGGGTAGTATACTGCCGAATCAGATTTGAGACTTTACCTGCCCATATGGGGAAATTTAACACAGGATGGTGATTTTTTGACGATTCAAGACATATGCAGAGACAAAAAAGCCGCACTGCGCATGACGGCTCAAGACATCGCGGATCAATCGGGCGTGCCGCTGTCCACCATCAACAACTTTTTCGCAAATGCGTCAAAAGCGCCGTCCATCAATACCGCAGGGCCGATTTGCGCTGTTTTGGGGATTTCTTTGGATGAGTTCTTTGGCATCACCGACAAGCTCACCATGTCAGAGGAGGTCCTCAGCGCTAAAAATGATACGCTCCGCGCCCACAAGAAGGAACTGGAGAAGCATCTGATTGACAACGGTAAAACCATGAAGATCATGATGGATGGCGTCCGCACCCGGAACCGGATCATTGCCGCCCTGCTGGTGCTCTTGTGTCTGGTTGCTATGTATGCGTTATATCTGGACTTCCACTGCGTCCAGATCGGCTTCTGGCGGGGGTAACCCATGGCACGATACCCAAAATACTACGTCCGGCCTGACGGCCTCCATGAGACCATCCTCCGGATCAACGGCAAGCGTAAGGCCTTCCGGGGGAA
>DXUR01000311.1 GCA_019417795.1 Clostridiales bacterium
GCCTACTTCTGTACGTAGCATTGATGATATGTTGACTTATACAAATAAGACCAAAGACGCTGCATATACTCTCTATAATTTGTATGTGTGCGATGAGGATTATTCAGAAGCATCTGCGGCTGAATTGGCTAAAGCGGAGAACGATGCCGCAGTTCTTTCTCAAAATACTACAGCCGTTACTGCAAGCCAGAATAACAGAGTCGAACTCTTCCATACTTGGATGGCGGGATCTACCACGGGTTATGTATATACCTCTGCTACAGGGAGTACCGTCCTCAAGACGGTTCATAACGGCGAAGCAATCATTTTCACTGGTACAACAAAAGTCATTGAAGACTCCACTTTTTATCAGGTGAAAATTTGGACTAGCAGTGGTACGTTGTCCACTGGTTGGATGGCGCCTGCCGGATCTTGGATGGATTATCCGTTTACCTGCTCTCTCTATGATTACGCGTATAACTATCCGAGTGAAGATGATGATGGACTGATTGTGTTTAATGACACCTATGGAGCTGGCTACAAAATGGCTAAATCTTCCAGTCTGTATAATGGCTCTGGAACTGCTACAACCTCCATCTCTTCTTATACTAGAGTGTGGTTCAACTCTGATGCTGGTACCGCTGGCGCCACAAAGCCTTACTTGGTGACTATTTCTGGGTATAGCACATATGCCAACAACAAATGGACCTATCATTCCATTAGTGCTACAACCTTTGTAGACGCTGGCTTTAACACTGGGAAGGTCAGCACCTACAAAATGAATACACTTCAGGAATGAAACGAACAAAAATAATAGTAGCTCTATTGGTTGGGTTGCTTTTGGCAATAATCTGGTTGGGAGTAAAAAGCAACCATAATGACGAGCAGATTAATAACGTGATTGAAACTCCATCTATAGAAGAGAATCAAGCAAATATTTCAAAATTCCAAGCGGATAATTTCGATATTGCTATTGATACTGCAATTTGGACGGAGCACCACTATGACTCTGGCTTTTATAGTTGGCAAAATCATAGTGACGCGGAAAATTTCTTTGAAGTGGGACATGTTGCGGAAAAGCCTGGCATTGATAAATTAGTGGAATTTGCCTTAAAGAAAAACAAGTGTTCCGCTTACACTGAACTCATCCTTCCTGAAGATTCGCAGTATACTTACGCAGTTTCGATGGAAAAAGAAAACGGCTATTTGCTTGAACTGTATTTTACGGCGGTCACGGATGACGGCACTTATTTCCTTGTTACGTGCTGCTACAATCCAATAGACACAGCATCAAGGTACGCTACTCAAACGGCTGTTTTTTCGATGGAGACCCAATGAGGGCATATATCGTTTAAAAGCTACTATGTGGAGACTGTATATACAATGAACTAATTACAGTAAACAACTACACTTTAGACTGAAAAGGAGCGTTTTTATGAAGAAAATGCAAAAAATGATTGCAGTGCTGTTTTCCGTGGCGATGTGTGCCGCTATGGCGGTTCCCGCATTTGCGGCAGAGACTGATACTGCGAGAAATGAAGAGCAAGAAACTGTTATGCCTCGCGCAATCGTGTATGAGGAAATTAACATCCCGGGGGACGGTAAGTTCTATAAAATCACAGATGATTTCGAGATGCCAGCGAAATCGAGGGTGAGTTTTCAGGGAACCTGGTCCCCGGCTTATGCGAGATTAGAATTTAGGCTTTATGCACACAGCACTGGCAATGGTGCATATGTCATGCTCACCTCTGGTAGAGAGGGAGGCTTGGACGCCACAGCAGCTTCGGTATATTCACTGTATGCTAGATCGGTAGATAATGTCAAAGTTACTGGTGCTGTTAATATTACCAATTGACAGAAACATATAGCTTATAAATCAGTCAACTACTGGCAAGTTGTATTATCTAGTTATAGCTGCAGCAGAAAACTCCCGCCCCATTCATTGAATGGAGCGGGAGTTTTTCTGCGTCTGAAAGATTCGGCTACTTTATGAAATAAAGAAAAAATACGTATAAAATTGTAATCTCTCCAAAGCAATTTCTGGAGCAGGATAAACAGCTTTGAACAATATTCTGTTGTTACATTTTTTGAACGTAGTTGTTTTAATTAATACAATGCATTTTGATAATGTCCCTATTTGGGCAGATCAAGAAATATATCTTCTGATGTGAAAAGAAAATTTTTGAAAGCTGAGTTTACATTTTCCTGTCGGAATTACCCTCTATATAATAGACTTGCAAGTCATAAAACGAATCGGAGGGTAAACACACAGCTTGGGGTAATTCCGCGGGAACAAGGTCACCATGTGCTACAGTTCTCAAAGGAGGAATTGCTGTAAATGAAACGGATTTCTATTTTACTGGCAGTATGCCTGCTGCTGAGTATCCCGGCCCAAGCAGCCGCCCCTGCAGTATTCCAGTATCAAAGCAGCCAGCTTGGATTTTCCATCACGGTTCCCGGCGTTTGTCAAGGCGAAGTCATCGCCGAGGAAACCGATACCGGCGTGAACTTTTATCACGCTCCCTCCCGTGAAAAATACGGGGGAGAGATCGGCTCCGTTGTAGTGGTTTCCCCACGGTCTGATTTCTTCTCCGGACACTACGATGATATGGCGTACCAGATCATCGCCATGGGAAAGAACCAGGTATTTCTATGGAAGACCCCAGGAGGGGGCACTCCCACCGGCGGAGATTTTCTGGATGCCTTTCGACGGGTATCCTCCGCCTTTTCCATGGAGAATTTGCGGAAGGGCTTGGTTCCGGCTCAGCCGGATGGATGGCCGAAGCTCCAAACAACGAGGCATCTGGCCTACCTGCCCGTGAGCGGTGGGCTTGCACGTCCTGATGCCCCTCTAACACGCGGTGAATTGGCACAGATGCTATACACCCTGCTGGACGCTGGCAATAAGGCCGACAGTTACCGAGTCCCGTTCTCAGACACAGCAGGAAAAGACTGCGCCCAGGCAGTTGCGTATCTTGCCAGCTACGGTATTCTCACCGGCTATGCGGACGGAACCTTCCGCCCGGATGCGCCGATCAGCAGGGCCGCGTTCACCGTTCTGCTGCACCGCTGTCAGTTTGCGGCACCTGTGGGGCAGTATGGGGAAGAATTTGTGTTTGCGGATGTTCCTGCCGGATACTGGGCCGAAACGTACATATACAGCACGAAGATTCTTGGCTGGTTACAGGGCGGTGCCGATGGGCTGTTCCACCCGGAACGTGAGATCACCCGTGCCGAAGCGGTCACAGCCATCAACCGGATGCTCGGACGGGATGAATCTGTGACGGAGCTGCTGTCTGTCGAAAATCCATTTTCGGATTTGGCAGAGAGCCATTGGGCTTGTGCGAATGTTCTGGAGGCAGCAGGTGTGCTGAAGGGCGATGTTGCTGTGCCTAAGATGGATTCCGTACCCAAAAACACCAGCGCATATCATTTCAGCAGCGAGTCTGATGGCTGGGCAGCTTCTGAGGGCCAGCTTTTCCACACCATAAATAGCGGAAAAAACTGGAACAAGGTCGGCCGTCCGCTTGCGTGCACAGTTTCTGGACTGTTTTTCTTTAGTGAGCAGAACGGGGTCCTTCTGGGAAGCAGCGAAGAGAACGCCTGCGTCCTGATGCGGACAAATGACGGCGGAAAGAGTTGGGACGATTTGCTGGCAAATCCGGACACACTGGCCCGGTATCTGCCTGTGGAGCAGTTTCCCACCGAGAAGAGCCTGTTGGAAAGCATTGTTTCAGCAGAACTCCGTCCAGCCAGTAAGGCGGCTGTTTATCTGACGATTCGATATCATCCCTACGAGAGTATTCATGTGTACGATTTTGAAGTGACAAGACAGATTGTGTTGACAGCGGATGCTTAACCAATTATTGCTTTCAGTCTAGTCATTTCACAAAACGAAATTGATTAAGGAGGTTTTATTATGACTGGTAAAGAATATGCGGACATCATTGATGGCTTTGATGTAGAGAACAACTCTAAGTATCTGCCTTCTGGCGGCTACACGTATTGCAATATCTTCGCACAGGATGTTGCTGATGCATGTGACACTCCTTTGCCTACCGGCGGGTGTGAGAATATGTGGAATTCTTTGGCGCACAACCAGTTCCCCAAGTGGTGGTCTGTGACCTATAAGCAGGCACAGAGCCGTGCCAACGATGGCATTCCCTCTATCGGTATTACCAAGGATCATGTTGTAATCGTTCGCCCGAACAATGGCAGTGTGCCTAGCGACGTGAAGTATGTACGTATTGCACAGGCAGGAAAAACTTGCTACAACAACACGACCCTTGCGTATGCATGGGGGGCTGCCGCCCGGTCTAACGTAAACGGTAAATAACACGTACCTGTAAATTGGCAATGTCGTATGCCATACAA
>DXUR01000312.1 GCA_019417795.1 Clostridiales bacterium
GCACAGACGGACGGTACTACCTTTACTATTCGGTGGCCAATACGTCGATCACATCGGTCGCTGTGTGTGACAAGCCTGCGGGAAAATACCAATATTTGGGCGATGTTCACTTCCCGGACGGGCGAGTCTACGGCTCAAAGCCGGAGGATTGGTTTATGTTTGACCCAGCCGTTCTGGTGGATGATGACGGGCGGGTGTTTCTCTACGTGGGCAGCGGGCAGAAATCCAATGGAGAATTCGGCCACGAGATCAAGGGTCTGTTTGTGATGGAACTCAGCTCTGATATGCTGACCATCATCAGCGAACCAACCATCATCATGCCGGCGGATTTTAATCCCAAGAAGCCGAACTATTGGGAAGGACCCTCTATCCGTCACATCGGTGAGTGGTATTATCTGGTCTATCCGGCCACGGACATCACCGGTCTCAATTACGCGATGAGCCTGTTCCCCGACAAGGGATTTATCCACAAGGGACCGATCCATTCCTCAAGTGATATCGGTCTGGAGGGAAGAAAGCTCATGAATGCGGCATATCCGATGGGAAACAGCCACGGCGGTATGGTATGCGTCCACGGGCAATGGTATATATTTGACCACCGAACGACCAATGGCGCCAAACGAAACCGGCAGGCGGTAGCTGAGCCCATTGAGATCCGTGAGGACGGGACCATCCGCATGGTGGAGTCCACAAGCTGCGGATTGAATGGCGGCCCCTTGAAGGGAATCGGGACCTATCCGGCCTACATTGCCTGCGTCCTGCACCATGCCGGAATGTTTGGTCTGCGCAACCCGATGGACGGACCCGAGATCACCCAGGATGGTCCGGACTACGAGCCACCGGAGCCTGCGGAACGGGAAGTGACCATAGAGACAGAGAGCGCGGCACCAAAGGCGTATATTTCCAAAATGAAGAATGGCAGTATTGCCGGCTTCCGATATTTTGATCTGACTGAAAGCACCCACATTGCTGTAACGGTTCGCGGCGCAGGCGGCGTGCTGGAACTCTTATCTGGGGAAAAAGACCCTGTCATAGCATCCATTCCCCTTGCCGGGACAGCCGACTGGACAACCGCCGGAGTAAAATTCAACGCCAGACGTCTGGCGTTGGAGAGCGGGCGCCCCCTGGATTCCTGCCCGCTGTATTTCCGGTATAAGGGAAAGGGAACGCTTGACATCTTGAGTATTACGTTAGCATAAAGGAGGATAACGATGGACTGGACACCAATCTGGCACCAAGCCGCGGCCCCTGCCTTCGCGATGGGCTTTTTGGCGGGCAAGAAAAAAACAGTGGTGTATTCTGTGATATCCCAGGTTTCGGGCGAGAAACTTCGGGTCCGCTTCTCCAACCACTATGGAAAGAAACCCTACACCATTGGGGGACTGACCGTGTGGGCACAGGGAGAGATGCGTACCGTCACGCGGGACGGCAGCTGTGTTTTCACGGTCCCCGCGGGGGAAAGCTGCTATTCGGATGCGTTGACGCTCCCAGTGACGATGGGGGAAGAGCTGGAAATCAGACTCTACTATGCATCCAAGGTCATGGACAGCAATATGATCGAGGAAAATGCGGTAAGCTACCAGGGAAATCATACGACGGACAGCGAGCTGCCCCCACCCCGGCGGGAAAAGTATATGGAACAGTACGGCCTTTATGAAGCGATTCCCGGGATGGATCAGATCGAGGTGTTTAGCGGGCAGCCTTCCAAAATCATCGTGGCGTTCGGGGACAGTATAACGGCTTTGAACCGCTGGGTAAAACCGTTGCAAAGGCGTCTGTTCGATGCGTATGGCGGTGACTACGCACTGATGAACGCCGGAATCAGCGGGAATTGTCTGCTTTATGATGTCCCGGGCCTGATGGGAGCTTCCTACGGGGAAAAAGGGGTGTCCCGCTTTGAGCGCGATGTACTCCGTTTTTCAGGACTCTGCGGCGTGATTTTGGCGTTGGGGGTCAATGATGTAGCCTACTATTCCCAAAAGACAGGGGCGGTCATCTCGCTGGAACAATATGGTTCGGCCGTAACCGATATTGTGGATCGGCTTCATAAGGCCGGTGTCCGGGTGATTGCCCAGACGCTTCCGCCCCGCAGCGGTTTTGTGAAAAAAGGGTATACCCCGGAGATGGAGGCGCTGAGAGTCCGCATCAATGAATGGATCCGAGATAGCGCGCTGTTCGATTATATGGTTGATGCGGATGCACTGCTGCGCGATCCGAAGAATCCTTCGTTCACCGACGAGCGTTATCACCAGGGGGATCACCTGCACCCGAATCAGGCCGGAGGAATGCTGCTGGCGCAGGCGTATGATTTGCAAAAGCTGACTGGGGAGGCATAAGCATGGGAAAAAAGTATTTCACGCTCAGCTTTGATGATGGACTGGAACAGGACAAACGGGTGATCCGCCTCATGAGGCAATACGGGCTCAAAGGAACCTTCAACCTCAATGCCGGCCTGTTTGGCACCCGCGGCGAGGTGAAGGGGCTTGGAACCTTCTCTTTTCAGGATTGCCCCGAAGGCGTAAAGCACAAGTGGCCATTTTCCTATGTGCAGCACAACCGAATCCCACAGGACGAGGTGTGCCAGGTCTATGAGGGAATGGAGATTGCCACCCATGGTTTCCGGCATGAACCGCTGGGGGCTGTCAGCGAGGATGAAATGCGCGCATCGGTGGATGCGGACAAGACCGCGCTGGAAAAAATCTTCGGCACTACAGTCGTGGGGCACGCCTATGCGCAGGGTTCAACCTCGCCGGCTGCCCAGGCGTATCTGAAGGCGCAGGGGTATCAATATGCCAGAGTGGTCTTTCCCTCCGGCGGCTTTGCGTTTCCGGAGGATCCGATGAACTTTCGGCCTTCCTCCTCGCTGATTCTGAAAAATGCCGTGAAGCTGGTGGAGCGTTTCAAATGTGAGGAACCCGAAGAAAAGGATCTGCTGTTGTTCCTGTGGGCACACAGTTATGAAATGGACTACGAAAAGGGAAACGCCAGTTGGTATGCTTTGGAGCGGCTTTTTGAATCAATCGCAGGCCGAAACGATATCGTATATTGCACAAACAGCGAAGCGTTCGCGCATATTTAAGGAGAGCAGGAAAGTGAAAAAGAAAGATTTTAACCAAGGTTGGCTATTTGGCGCCGTGGGAAAGGAACCGTCTATGCAGCCGGTCACACTTCCCCACGATGCCATGCTGTACGAGAAACGCTCGAAGGATGCGGCAACAGCGGGAGCATGCGGATACTTTCCCGGCGGGGCCTATGTCTACGTCAAACGGTTTCTTGTGCCTGAAACGTGGCGGACACAGTCCGCTGTGCTGGAATTTGAGGCAGTTTATCAAAACGCGCAGGTGTTCGTGAACGATGCGCTTGTGGCTGAACAGCGGTACGGGTATACCAACTTCTTTGTGGTGCTGGACCCACAACTGAAGTATGGCGAAGAAAATGAAATCAAAGTGATTGCGGACAACTCGTCGGTACCCAATTCCCGTTGGTATTCCGGCAGCGGAATTTATCGCAGCGTAAACCTCTTCCTGGGGGATAAGAGTCATATCCGCCCGGATGGACTGCTCGTCTCCACCTCCGGAAACGATGCGGCCCATGTGAAGGTTTCGGTCACCGGCGGTGATACGGTCAGAGTCTCTGTTCTGGATGGTGAAAAGGTGGTGGCGCAGGCCGAAACTGCGGTCAAGGAAGGCACTGCGTCGGCGGACATTCCCGTTTCCCAGCCGCGGCTTTGGGACGCGGAACATCCCGAGCTGTACCGATGCAGAGCGGAACTGCTGAAAAATGGTGAGATGGTGGATGAGGCGGACGCCTGGTTTGGATTCCGTACCCTTAGCTGGAGCACCAGAGGATTTTTTGTAAACGGCAAGAAAACGCTGCTCCGTGGCGCCTGCGTCCACCACGACAATGGTATTCTGGGCGCATGCTCTTTTGAGGATGCCGAGTTCCGCCGTGTCCGTCTGCTCAAGGAGGCTGGTTTCAACGCGATACGTTCCGCCCACAACCCTGCCTCCAAGGCGCTGTTGGATGCCTGTGACCGGCTGGGTCTTTATGTCATGGATGAATTCTGCGACAACTGGCTGGTACATAAAAACCCCTACGACTATGCGGACCAGGACTTCCGCGCATGGTGGCAGCAGGATCTCACAGCTATGGTCATCAAAAACTACAATCATCCCAGTGTGGTCATGAACTCTATCGGAAATGAAATCTCCGAACTGGCTATACCCGAAGGACAGGAGTACTGTAAAAAATTGGCAGTCCTGGCACGAAAGCTGGACCCGGACAAAGCAGTGACGATGGGGGTCAACCTGATGCTGTGCAGTATGTCGGCCAAGGGCGGCGGCATAT
>DXUR01000313.1 GCA_019417795.1 Clostridiales bacterium
GACAGGTGCCTGGTCATGGCCTACTGCGCGGAGGAGTTCTTCGGCGTGGCGGACATCACCGGTGCCTATGCCGCTGGTCTGGCCGTGGCCTGCACCCCCAAGGGCACCTACATCCAGTCCAAGTATAATCCGCTTGGCTATCTGCTGCTGACGCCGGTGTTCTTCGCCGCCATCGGTATCAACGTCAAGCTGGACGGCGTCAGCGGCGGGATGCTGGCATTTTCCGTCCTGCTGCTGGTGATCTCCGTTATTTCCAAGCTGGCGGGCTGCGGCTTGGGCGCAAAACTCTGCGGCTTTACGGAGCGGGAGAGCATTCAGGTGGGTGTGGGCATGGTCTGCCGCGGCGAGGTGGCGTTGATCGTAGCCAACCGGGGACTGTCCATGGGCGTTCTCAGCAGTGCGATGATGACACCGGTGGTCATCACCGTGGTAGGCGGCACGATTCTGACGCCGATCCTGCTGAAGCTGGTTTTCCGCGGCGAACCGCAGGAAAAGCTGGTGGAGAGCCGCTTGGCGGACCGCTACGAGAAGCCGGAGCAGTTGGAGGACGCCTCTCAGCAGCTGTTGGATGCTGACGCAGCCATGATGCGGAAGAACAAGTAACACGGCTGCCAAAGAAGGCCCATTCAATTTTAAATCTGCAATAGAAACATACGAAGAACCGCCCCGGCCTTGCTTCACGGCAAGCCCGGGGCGGTTTTTGGCAGATGATTATGCGATCATAGGGCAGTGGGCAGCATGGCCGCGCCGATGATCCCGGCGTGGTAGCCCAGCGTACAGCCGAGGATGCGGGTGTGAGTCTGCAAATACTGATTGCCATAGACCTGGGGCGCAACGGCTTCCCGCAGGGGAGCCAGCAGCGCCTCTCCCTGATTGGCGATGCCGCCGGAGAGCGCCACCACCTCGGGATAGAAGCAGTTGATGACGTTGGCGATACCTACGGAGAGGTAGTGGATGTACCGCTCCACCACGGCGACGGCGGTAGGGTCCCCCTGCTCCTTGGCACGGAAAATGGTCTGGCCGTTGACATCACCAACCTCTGCGGCGGTGGCGTGGAGCAGGCTTTCCGGATGCTGGGCCATGGCCTCCTTCGCCATGCGGATCAAACCGGTGGCGGAAGCGTAGGTTTCAAAGCAGCCTTTTCTTCCGCAGGCGCAGGGTGCGCCGCCGTCCTCCACCACCATGTGTCCCAGCTCTGCTGCACCGCCGGTGCAGCCCGTCAGGATCTTTCCATTCAGCACCACACCGCTGCCTACGCCGGTACCAAGCGTCAGGATCACGGCGCTGTCCACATTCTGAGCACAGCCCGCTACTACCTCGCCCAGCGCGGCGGCGTTGGCGTCATTGGCCAGACGGACGGTATAACCGCTGTATTTCTGAACGGCGGCCCGGAGATCAAAATTTTCCCAATGGAGGTTGGCGGAGTAGCGGACGATACCGCTGTGATCCTCCACAATGCCGGGACAGCCCACGCCCACGCCGCCGATCGCCTGGGGATCGTATCCTTCCGCCAGAGCTGTGATCAGCCCTGCGATCTCGCGGGCCACGTGCTCAGGCCCTGATTCCCTCTGGGTGGGGCAGGAGGCTTCCTTCAGGATTGTGCCGCCTTCTGTGACAACGGCCCCCTTGATGCTGGTGCCGCCGAGATCAATGCCGATGTAGTGCATACGTTACCTCCTTGATGTGTTCCCCGCAGGGCGGTGAGAAATTTAACTTATATGCAATTATATAGCAGAAGCCGGAAAGAAGCAAACGGTTCCGGCGGGAAGTGCGGAAAAATTGACGGACGGAATCTGCACCGGGATTTGGTGGGGGATCTTTTTGCGCAGAGCTTCAAAAGTTGAAATGAAAATTTTACAGATTGCTGTCTTTTCATAAGAATAGGTTTGTGATAAAATGACTGAGAAAAACGATTACTTTAAAATGGGAAAGAATCGGCGTTTCTTTTGAAATGGCGGAAGGAGTGCGTGAGATGCGAAAGACAAAGATTGTATGTACCCTTGGCCCCTCCACGGACAGGGAAGGCGTCCTGCGGGAGATGATCCAGGCGGGAATGAACGTGGCCCGCTTCAACTTTTCCCACGGGACCCACGCGGAGCATAAGGCGCGGCTGGACGCGCTGAAGGCGCTGCGGGAAGAACTGGACGCCCCGGTGGCGGCCATGCTGGATACCAAGGGCCCTGAGGTTCGTCTGAAGGACTTTGCCGGTGGACGGGTCCATCTGACCGCCGGTCAGGAATTCACCCTGACCACCGTTCAGGTGGAGGGCGATGCGCACCGCTGTTCCATCACCTACGGAGAACTGCCCGGTGACGTCAAAGCGGGGGATACCATCCTGCTGGACGACGGCCTGGTGCGGCTGACTGTTCTGGAGACCAGCGAGACGGAGATCCGCTGCCGGGTGGAAAATGACGGTGATATGAAGAACCACAAGGGAGTCAATGTCCCCGGTGTGCGGCTGAATATGCCCTACATGAGCCAGCAGGACCGGGATGACCTCCTCTTCGGCGCAGAGCAGGGCTTCGACTATGTGGCGGCCAGCTTTGTCCGTTCCGCGGCGGATGTGCGGGAGCTGCGGCGCGTGCTGGACAAGGCCGGTTCTCGGATGCGGATCATCGCCAAGATCGAAAATCAGGAGGGCGTCAGCAATCTTCCGGAGATCCTGGACGCGGCGGACGGCATCATGGTGGCTCGCGGCGATATGGGTGTGGAGATCGACTTTGCGGAGATCCCCCTGATCCAAAAGAATATGATCGCCCGGTGTGTGGCCTGCGGCAAGCCGGTCATCACAGCTACGCAGATGCTGGATTCCATGATGGAAAATCCCCGGCCCACCCGTGCGGAGATCACCGATGTGGCCAACGCCATCTATGACGGCACCTCTGCCATCATGCTCTCCGGCGAGACGGCAGCAGGCCGCTATCCGGTGGAATCCGTGAAGACCATGGACGCCATCGCCCGGCGGACGGAGAGCGACATCAACCATGTCAAGCGCATGGCCCAGATGGCCGGCGGACGGAACCGGCTTTCCGTGGCGGCGGCTACCGCTCACGCCGCCTGCACCACGGCGCAGGAGATCGGAGCGGATGCCATTCTCACCGTCAGCCAGCGGGGCACTACCGCCCGGTTGGTGAGCCGCTTCCATCCCGGCACCCCCATCATCGCCTGCTTGCTGGATCAGCAGGTCCGGCGGCAGATGGCCCTGTACTGGGGTGTAGAGCCTATTATGATGCCCTACGCCAGCAGCACTGACGAACTGGTGGACTTTGCTGTTCAGGCGGCGGCTCAGGCGGGTGTGGTCCACGAGGGAGATCTGGTGGTAGTCACCGCCGGCGTGCCGGTGGGTGTAGCCGGAACCACCAACATGATCCGAATTCAGCAGGTGGGCGGCGCTCTGGTGAACGCCGTGGGCATCGGGGAGAAAAAAGCCTCCGGTCCGCTGTGCATCTGCCGCAGCGCTGACGAGGTGGCGGAGAAATTCCAGCCCGGCGATGTTCTGGTGGTGCCCTATACCACCAATGAGCTGCTGCCCTATATCCGGCAGGCGGCGGCGGTCATCACTGAGGAGGCCAGCGTGGAGTGCCATACCGCCACCATCGGACTGGCTCTGGACAAGCCGGTGATCGTAGGAGCCGCCGGCGCTGTTCAGCGGCTGACGGACGGCACGATGGTCACGGTGGACTGCGCCCGCGGGCTGGTCCGGGCCATGCCCTGAATTACTGTATATAACTGCATGTATTAGAAGCCCGGGAGGAAAGATCCTCCCGGGCTTTTCTGTACCATCTGCATACAGGTAAGCTTGTCCTCGTGAGCGGATGGTGGGCTTGAGAAAGCAGAAAAAGTATTGTATGCTATACATGTAGGAACATTTTGCAATTTTTAGCGTCTGTATTGATCTAAGGCAAATGACAAATTTGAAAAGAGGGGGATGGCTGCATGAAAAAGAAAGTGATGATCGGCATCTGCGTCTTGCTGGCGATCGTTCTTCTGGTACCGATCCCCATGCGTCTGAAAGACGGCGGCACAGTTGTCTATCATGCGGTCTTGTATCAGGTTGAAGACGTACATAGGCTGGGTGCGGTGGATACGGCCGAGGATGAATACCTTGAAGGGATGATCGTAAGAATTCTTGGGATGGAAATTTACAACAGTGTTGAATAAGCGTTTGCTTTGGCGGACTGAATAGCACATACTGAAAATAAATAGGAGCAAGGTCAAAAGAAGCCCTGCTCCTGTTTTACACCCCTGATAAAGAAAGGCTGGTTGACCAAGCGGCAATCAGCTTAAAAAGGAGATAAAAATCGCACTGCCGTGGACAAGCGAAACAAGCCATGCTATAATAAAA
>DXUR01000314.1 GCA_019417795.1 Clostridiales bacterium
CCGCCCGGGCGGTCCGGCATAACGGCCCCTCCGTGGGGAGGACGGTAGCAGCCGCCGCTGCGTCTGCCATGTGCGGCGCGATGGTCTGCGGTCTGGCGGATTTCTTGTGGAACTATCCCCGCGTGCTGGTCATTTTCTGGTTCACCTTCGCCATGGCCATCGCCGGCGTCAAGGTCTGCACGGAAGAAGCAAAGTAAATGATAAAAACGTTCGCCGTATGGACCTCCATACGGCGAACGTTTTTATAGGGTGCTTCCCTGAATCAGATTGTCTCTCAGAAATGCCTGATGAATGGCGTTCAGTACCCGCTTTTTATCTCCGCTCCACAGGGGAGCCAGCAGGTCCCGCTTCGCGCCGTCCCCGGTGAGGCGGTGAACGACCATTTCCGGCGGCAGGTTTTGCAGGCACAATTCCAGAAGGGAGATGTACTACTCCAGTTCCAGTGTCCGCACCCGGCCTGCCTGCCACTCCGCCGCCAGGTCCGTGTTCCGGAGGACGTGGAGCAGATGGAGTTTCACGCCCTCCGCCCCGCTTTGACCGATATAGCGGGCGGTCTCCGCCATCATTTCCGGTGTTTCGCCGGGAAGCCCCAAGATCTGATGGACAATGACCGTCACGCCGATGGCTTTCAGATCCTTCACCGCCCGGTCGAATACCGGCAGGTCATAGCCCCGGCGGAGATACCGGGCGCTTTCCGGGTGGATCGTCTGCAAGCCCAGCTCCACCCACACCGGCTTGATGCGATTCAGCTCCTCCAATAGGCCCAGAATATCCGGCCCCAGACAGTCCGGCCTGGTGGCGATAGATAAGATCACCACATCCTCCGGTGCCATGGCCGCCTGATACAAGGCCCGCAGGCGATCCGCGTCCCCGTATGTGTTGGTAAAGGACTGGAAGTAGGCGATGTATTTCGCATCGGTCCCGGCCTTGGCGGCTACCCGTAGTCTGGCGGCGGCCAGCTGATCCGGGATGGCTCCGGCCTCCGCGAAGGCCCCCGCGCCGTCGCAGAAAATGCAGCCGCGCGTGTCCAGCGTCCCGTCCCGGTTGGGGCAGGAACACCCGGAGGACAGGGCCAGCTTGTAGACCTTGCAGCCGTATTCCGCCTTTAGCCGGGAGTTCAGGTCATTCCAGTACATATCATTCCGCTTTGGGGGCGGGGTAGGGGATGGAATAGGGCTGGCTGCCCCGTTCCGCCAACTTTTCCTCCAGCCACGCCTTCACCTGTTCCACGCCCTCCTCCGTCCACGGGAAGGTCTGGGATTCCACATCCTTGGCCAGCTCGAAGCTGGTGTTCTCGTAGACCCAGACAGTGAGAGTGCCCTTTCCGTCCGTCCAGCCCTCCCGCTGAAAACGGTAGCGGAAGGTGCCGATGCTGCCGGGGTAAATAGCGGCTTTTGTGAAGAAGGCCACATTCAGATGATCGAAATGTCCCATGATTACCTCGTTTTCCCGCTCTGCGGCGTCCTGATTTTTTCCTCAGCAGTATAGCATACTTCACCGGATTCCGCAACGGCCCTTGCACCGGCGAAAAAAACAGGGTATACTGTTTATGGTTATAAATATGCCACATAAAAGGAGACTGCCATGAACATTCTGGTGCTTTCGGATTCCCACGGAAATATATCCAATATGGAGGAGGCGGTTGAACGGGAAAAGCCCGACATGATCCTCCATCTGGGGGACTGCTGGCGGGATGCGGAACGGCTGGCGGAACGGTATCCGGACATTCCCATGGAGCACGTTCCCGGAAATTGTGACTGCCGTCCGGAAGAGCCGGCGGAAAAACTGCTGTTTTTAGGGGACTGCTGTGTGTTGATCTGCCACGGCCACACCTGCGGCGTGAAAACCTCCCTGCTGACGGCGGGCTTGAAGGCAGAGCAGGACCATTTAGATGCCTTTCTGTTTGGCCATACCCACAAGCCTTTGGTGGACAAGCGGGGCAGAACGCTGTTCCTGAATCCGGGAGCTGTGGGCAAGGGCCTGCGGCCTACCTACGGTATATTAACGGTAGAGGGCGACCGGATCGACGGCCGAACCGTGTTTTTGGATAGCGAATCATAAAACCAACAGATACGATAGGTAAAAATATAAGCAGAATTGATATCTGAAAGTGCATTTTTTAATTTTACAAAGGTCAACCTATCTGTTAAAATGAATAAGCTGGGGCAAAAGGTCCTGTGCTTGAAGCTAAAATCATGTGTGCCGCCATGTGGCGGCGGAATGGAGTTTTTTATGAGCCGTATGGTCGGTACTGTCTCCCGGGGTGTCCGGGCTCCCATCATCCGCAGCGGCGACGATCTGGTGGAGATCGTCACCAAGTCCGTTTTGGAGGCTGCCGCCCAGCCGGAGGATGGCTTTGCCATCCGGGACCGGGATGTAGTGGCCATGACCGAGGCCATCGTGGCCCGCGCTCAGGGCAACTACGCTTCCGTGGACGATATTGCCGCCGACGTGAAGGAAAAGCTGGGCGGTGAAACGGTGGGCGTTATTTTCCCCATTCTCAGCCGCAACCGTTTCGCCGTCTGCCTGCGGGGCATTGCCAAGGGTGCGAAGAAGATCGTCCTCATGCTGAGCTATCCCTCCGACGAAGTGGGCAACCACCTGATCGACCCGGATGTGATGGACGAAAAGGGCGTGGACCCCTACCGGGACGTGCTGACCCTGGAAAAATACCGGGAGCTGTTCGGCTACACCGTGCACCCCTTCACTGGCGTGGACTATGTGGCCTACTACATGGACCTGATCCGGGACTGCGGCGCGGAGGCGGAGGTCATCTTCGCCAATGACGCCAAGGCCATCCTGCCCTATACCAAGAATGTCATCAACTGCGACATCCACACCCGCAAGCGCACCAAGCGCCGCCTGATCGCCGCCGGTGCGGAAAAGGTGTTCTCTCTGGACGAGATCCTCACCGCCCCTGTCAACGGCAGCGGCTATAACGAGAACTACGGCCTGCTGGGCACCAACAAGGCCACCGAGGATACGGTGAAGCTGTTCCCCCGCGACTGCCAGAGCATGGTGGAGGCCATTCAGAAGAAGCTGTATGACGCCACCGGCAAGCATGTGGAGGTTATGGTCTACGGTGACGGCGCCTTCAAGGATCCCGTTGGTAAGATCTGGGAGCTGGCAGACCCCGTGGTGTCCCCCGCCTACACCGCCGGTCTGGAGGGTACGCCCAACGAACTGAAGCTGAAGTACCTGGCGGACAACGATTTCGCCGGTCTGGACGGCGAGGAGCTGCGGCAGGCCATCAAGGGCCGCATCGCCGCTAAGGACGGCAGCTCTCTGGTGGGCAACATGGTCTCCGAGGGCACTACCCCCCGCCGCCTGACGGACCTGATCGGCTCCCTGTGCGACCTGACCTCCGGCTCCGGCGACAAGGGTACCCCCATCGTCTACATTCAGGGCTATTTCGACAACTACACCAACGACTGAGAAAACAGCGAAAAACAGACGCCGCTTCTGCATGAAGCGGCGTCTGTTTTTTATGGTTCGTCCTCCGGGGACAGCAGCCGCATGACGGATACCTCGTAAGCTGTCCGCTCCTCCGGGCCGGTTTCCGTCACCTTTCGATATATCCGGCTCTGGACCCGCCCCTCAAGGGACAAGGGCGCTCCCGCCTCCAAGGTACACACCTGTGACGCCACCTGTCCCCACGCGATCACCGGCAGGTAATCCGCCCGGCCGTAGCTCCGGGGCACGGCTAAGATCAGATCGCTGATGCTGCGGCCCAGCGGCGTCCGCCGGTAGATAGGCGGCTTGCACAATGTCCCGGCCAGCAGGATGCGGTTGACCGGCTCTCCCAGCCCCGGCTGAAGGGACCGGGCGTACACCGTCAACACGAGACGCCGTCCGGGACCGGAACGGTTGTTAAAAGAGCGGAGCTGTCCCTCTACCCGGAGGGGAACGCCCTCTTTCAGCAGCGGCAGTTGTGTCTGCCGCACCAGCAGGGGCAGACGGTCCGCCGTGCCGGACAGCCGGGGGACCTCCAGGATTTGACGGTAAAAAAGCTGGCCGTGATTTTCATGGGATGGCTCCGGAGCACCCACGGGGATCCCCTCCAAAAGCACGTCATTTCGGGTCTGATTTGTCATCTCGTCCACCTCTCGGTTGTGATGCTTCATCCTATGAGAGGGCGGCGGGCCTTAGAACGAAATTTACAAATATCGCCTTGTAAGTCGCAGTGCAAGCGGATATAATACCCTCATCAAAACGAAACGGAGGGACGGCTATGGCGAATATTCTGGATTATCTGGACTGGCGGCGGGATCTGACGCTGGCGCAGGATCCGTTTAACGAAGTGGATAACCTGATCTTGGCGGAGCTGTCCTTCGT
>DXUR01000315.1 GCA_019417795.1 Clostridiales bacterium
TCCTTCCGCATGGCCTTCACGGTCTCGCGGGCGATGACCCGGCCGCCGATGGCCGCCTGAATGGGAATTTCAAACAGCTGGCGGGGAATGTTCTCCTTCAGCTTCTCGCACAGACGGCGGGCACGGGGGTAGGCCTTGTCCCGATGGGCGATGAAGCTGAGAGCATCCACCTGATCACCGTTGAGCAGCAGGTCCACCTTCACCAGATCGCTGGGACGGTAGCCGGAAAGCTCATAGTCCAAAGAGGCATAGCCCTTGGTGTTGGCTTTCAGGGCATCGAAAAAGTCGTAAATGATCTCGTTCAGGGGCATCTGGTAATGCAGCTCCACCAGATGGGTGTCCAGATACTGCATATCCTTGAACTCGCCCCGGCGGTCCTGACACATGGGCATGATGTTGCCCACATACTCGTTGGGGGCGATGATGTTCACCTTGACGTAAGGCTCCTCCGCCCGCTCGATGAGGGAGGGGTCCGGGTAATTGTGGGGATTGTCCACCGTCACCAGTTCACCGTTGGTCTTATAAACGTGGTAGATAACGGAGGGGAGGGTGGTCACCAGATCCAGGTCAAATTCCCGTTCCAAACGCTCCTGAATGACCTCCATGTGGAGCATCCCCAGGAAGCCGCAGCGGAAACCGAAGCCCAGAGCGGCGGAGGACTCCGGCTCGAAGCTCAGGGATGCGTCATTCAGCTGCAATTTTTCCAGCGCGTCCCGCAGGTCGGGGTACTTGGAGCCATCCTCGGTGTAAATGCCGCAGTAGACCATGGACTGCACCGGCCGGTAGCCCGGCAGGGGCTCCGCCGTGGGGTTCGCCGCGTCGGTGATGGTGTCACCGATCCGGGTATCGCTGACAGTCTTAATGGAAGCCGTGAAATAGCCCACCTCACCGGCAGACAGGGAATCGCAGGGCTCCAGACCCAAGGGCAGCAGATGACCGCACTCCACGATCTGATAGGACGCTCCGGTGGCCATCATTTTGATGGTCTGACCGGTGCGCATGGTGCCCTCCATGATGCGGAAATACACCACCACGCCCCGATAGCTGTCATACTGGCTGTCAAATACCAGCGCCTTCAGCGGGGCCTTGGGATCACCCTTGGGAGCCGGAACATTGCGGACAACATCCTCCAGCACCGCCTCGATGTTGATGCCCATCTTGGCGGAGATTTCCGGGGCGTCCATGGCGGGCAGGCCGATGATGTCCTCTACCTCCTGCTTGGACTTCAGAGGGTCCGCAGCAGGCAGGTCGATCTTGTTGAACACGGGGAGGATCTCCAGATCGTGCTCCATAGCCAGATACGTGTTGGCCAAGGTCTGGGCCTCCACGCCCTGTGTGGAGTCCACCACCAGAACAGCGCCCTCACAGGCGGCCAGCGACCGGGAAACCTCGTAGTTGAAGTCCACATGGCCCGGCGTGTCGATGAGGTTCAGTTCATAGGTCTCGCCGTCCTGAGCCTTGTAGTTCAGCTTCACGGCACGGGCCTTGATGGTGATGCCCCGCTCCCGCTCCAGATCCATGTTGTCTAAAAGCTGATTTTCCATCTGGCGCTGGGAAACGGCGCCGCAGATCTCCAGCAGCCGGTCCGCCAAAGTGGACTTGCCGTGGTCGATGTGAGCAATGATGGAGAAATTTCGGATATTGGATTGCTTGGTCATAGAAAAAACCTCCGTAGGCAAACGTCCCAAGGGACGGAATTCTCAGGTTTCATGTGAAACGGTCAGGTCTTTGCGCCTGCCGGTGTATGGAACTGATACCAGTAGTAATCGTCCCAGAATTTATCGTAGTCGTAGTTTACCACAAAGTCATGCCAGTTGGCGAGAGTTTCCCGATAATTTTTCTCGGTCAGCCGATCGGTACCGGAATGGATCTTTTCCAGCGCCAGCGCGCCCGCCTCGTCGGAGTGATGAACGTAGTCACAGTAGTAGTCCAGGTGCTCGATGATATCCCGGTCAAACAGCAGTCCGTGAAGGGTAACGTTCTCATAGGGCAGCAGCGTTTCACAGGCCAGCTCCAACGCCGCAAACACGGCGTCCGTCTCTCCCATGCGGCCGATCTTGTCCCAATAGAGGATGCTGTAAGGGGAAAAGTAAAAATCAAATTCCACCTCTGGGTACCGCTCCGCCCAGCTTGCCGCCACCGCCAGATTTTTGGCGGCGTCCGCCAGCAGGCCGTCCCGGGGCATCGGCTCCGGGGCGATGTCCGGTCGGGTATATTCCTCCAAGGCGGTCATGTGGTTCCACCAGACGGTATCCATCCACGAAAATCCCTTGTCCAGCGTTTCGCCCTCGTCCCAGCGCTGGGCCATCAGGGCGTAGAGGCTGTAATAGAGCACGTCCTTATTCAACAGGTATTTCACGTCATTGATGGTACTGGCGTCATAGAGATAATCGGGCATTGCACCGGTAACACCGTCAGGAGACCGGGTGAAAATATTGGTATCCATGGCGAACAGCACCCGCTTGGGCGGGTGGGTCCGCATCAGCAGGCCCATCACCTGATCGAATTCACTGAAATAGCCGTCAGGAATGGTGAGCCGCAGGCCCGTGCCGCCGAAAACGGTCTCAAGCTGACTGCCGTAGCAGTTGGCGGTCATGGAGGAGCCAAGCAGCACCACGTCCGCCGGGTTGTTGCGGACGATACCCGCCGTTTGGTAGCGTTCACTGAAGAAGACAGGCTCCCGGTCCGTGGGCATCCGGTAGTAAAAGCAGGGGTCCACCCTGTATACCACGGCGGCGCAGGCCGTCAGCACAAGCACAAGCCCCAAAAGCAGGCCCCGGGTCCATTTTTGATAGGCGCGCTGTTCCATGGCGGGGCCTCCTTTCTTTAGAAGTTGGAATAGATGAATGTCACCACGCCGGTGAAGGACAAAATGGCCCATACCGTCCACGCCAGCACATACAGGCCGCTGCGCCAGTTGGGACGGAACGTATCCATCTGACGGATGACGTTCCGGGGCCACAAAGCCGCCAGCAGCCCGATCCCCAAGATCAGCGCCACCCGCAGGTAGGCTGTATAGGGGCCGATGACCGGGAGCAGCAGCTCCAGCGCGCTGATCTCCCGGCGGAACAAGCCGTTCACCAGCCACAGACGGATCCCGCCCATCCCGCCGGTAACGGCGGTTTTCAGCAAAAGCAGGGCAGAGGACACATCCGGCGCCCGGAAAAAGACCCACGCAAGGTTGATAAAGAGGAAGGTCATGGCCCACCGGACCCAGCGGGGCAGAGCGTCCCGCCGTTTTCCCCACAGGCGTTCCAGAACCTGCGCCAGCCCGTGAAGCAGGCCCCATAGGATGAAGGTCCACCCCGCGCCGTGCCAGATGCCGCTGACGAGGTACACCACCAGAATGTTCAGGTATGTACGTCCCCGGCCCTTTCGGCTGCCCCCCAAGGGAAAGTAGACATTTTCCCGGAGGAAGGCCGTCAGGGTCATGTGCCAGCGTTTCCAGAACTCCGTAACGGAAAGGCTCCGGTAGGGAGAGTCGAAGTTGATGGGCAGCCGCAGTCCCAGCAGCCGGGCGCAGCCGGCAGCAAGGTCGCAATACCCGGAAAAGTCGAAGTAAAGCTGAAGCGTGTAGCCAAGGATCACGCACCATGCGGTCAGGGCCGTCAGCTCAGAGAGGCTGCCCCAGCCGTTGTTCACCAGCACGCCCAGATTGTCCGCCAGCAGCACCTTTTTGGCAAGGCCGAGGCCGATGGCGTACAGACCGGCTGCGGTATCCTGGGGCAGGGGAGAGGCCTCCCGCAGCTGGGGGAAGAAATTCTCCGGCTTCAAGATGGGACCAGAGGACACCGTGGGGAAAAAGAAGCTGTAGGTCAGGTATTCTGCCGGAGTGGGGACCTGTGAAAAGGTCCCGGCATAGACCTCCCGAAGATACCAGATCTGCTGGAAGGTGAAAAAGCTGATACCCAAGGGCACGAAGGGCATCCGTACCGCGCCGCCGGTGAAAAAACCGGTGTACTTGAAAATCCCCAATACCGCGATGTGATAGCAGACGACGGCAAGAAGGACGCTTTTTCGGCGGTGATTTCGCAGCGTGTTGGCCGCGAGATAGCTGACAAGAGAGGACACCGCCAGCAGTCCGCACCCCCACAGAGCCGCTGGAGCGCCGCCCCAGAGGTAAAATACCAGACTGGCCGCCAAAAGCACCCAGGTTCGCTCCTTGGGCAGCAAACGGCAGACGCAGACGGTGACGGTCAAAAAGGCCAGAAAGGCCAGAGACTGCACATTCATTTCAGGCCGGACTGATTCAGGCGGTTGAGTTGGCCGTCCGCCGTGCTGAGGACTTGAATCATACCCTGACTCCGGCCGGGAAAG
>DXUR01000316.1 GCA_019417795.1 Clostridiales bacterium
GGCCACAACCTGACCTTTGCCGCTCTGGGCGTGTTCATTCTCTGGTTCTGCTGGTTCGGCTTCAACGGTGCCTCCACCGTAGGCATGGACACCGACGAGCTGATCGTCAGCGCCGGTCTGGTGTTCTTCAACACCAACCTCTGCACTGCCGTGGCCTGCTGCACCACCTTGATCTTCACCTGGCTGCGCTACGGCAAGCCGGATGTCTCCATGACCTACAACGCCGCTCTGGCGGGCCTGGTGGGCATCACCGCCGGGTGCGACGCCGTTGCTCCCCTGGGTGCCGCCATTATGGGCATTGTTTTCGGCCTGGTCATCGTGCTGGCTGTGGAGTTCTTCGATAAGGTGGCCAAGATCGACGATCCTGTGGGCGCCATCTCCGTTCACGGTGTCTGCGGCGCCCTGGGCACCATCCTCACCGGTCTCTTCGCCACCGGCGTGTCCACGGAAAAGGGGGGCTTTTACGGCGGTGGCTTCCACTTCTTTGGCGTCCAGTGCCTGGGCGTTGCTTCCGTAATCCTCTATGTGGCTGTGGTCATCACCATCGTCTTCGCCATCCTGAAGCACACCATCGGCCTGCGGGTCACGCCGGAGGAAGAAATCACCGGTCTGGATGTCTCCGAGCACGGCCTGCTCACCGCCTATGCTGGCTTCGCTATGCTGCCGGATACCGCCGCTGTGGAGACCGACACCCCCGTGGCCGTCACTGGCAGTGTGCCCGCCGCCGAGGCCATTCCCGTCAAGCGTGTCCCCTCCTTCGACACTGCCGACGGCACCGCCCCCAAGTTCACCAAGGTGGAGATCATCTGCAAGGAATCCAAGTTTGAGGCTCTGAAAACGGCTATGCTGGAGCTGGGCATCACCGGCATGACCATGAGCCACGTTCTTGGCTGCGGCATCCAGAAGGGAAAGCCGGAGTATTACCGTGGCGTGGAGGTGGAGCCCACCCTGCTGCCCAAGATCCAGCTGGACATTGTGGTCAGCAAGGTGCCTGTCCGCAGCGTCATTGAAACCGCTAAGAAGGTGCTCTACACCGGCCATATCGGCGACGGCAAGATCTTCGTCTATGATGTGGAAAACGTGGTGAAGGTCCGCACCGGCGAGGAGGGCTATGACGCCCTGCAGGATGTAGAATAAATCAATATTTGCAAAAGCCCTCCCGGAAACCTCAGCTTCCGGGAGGGTTTTCGTTATTTTTTCTTTTACAGATGATGCTCCCGCAGCAGCTTTTTCGCCTGCTCCCACAGCTCATCGCTGACAGTCTGGACCACCACCGCCTTTTCCACCAGCTCCGGCAGGGCCGCCTTCAGCTCCGCCTCCACGATGGTCTCATTGGTCAGGTCCGCCGAGGGGCATCCCGCGCACTGGCCCAGCAGCTTTACATACACAGTTTTCCCCTCCACATGGTCGATGGAAATGTCACCGCCATGGGAACGGAGAGCAGGCCGCACCTTTTCCTCCATCGCCGCTTCGATCCGCTCCAAATCGCTCATATTCGTTCCTCCCGCGTACTTCTTTTCGCTCAGTATACCACGCTTCCCCGGAAGCGTCCACGGAAAATTTTGAAAATTCCTCTTGACATCTCGCGCCAACTGTATATACTGTGTATGTACAGTACGAACGGAGGACTTCCATGGAACTCATTATCCGAAACAACAGTGGCCAGCCTATCTACGATCAGATCAGCGGGCAGATCAAGGCCCAGATCCTCTCCGGCGCTCTGTCGCCGGGGGATGCGCTGCCCTCCATCCGTGGGCTGGCCAAGGACCTGAAAATATCCGTCATCACCACCAAGCGGGCCTATGACGAACTGGAGGCCCAAGGGCTGATCAACACCGTGGCCGGCAAGGGCTGCTTTGTGGCGGAGCCGGATCTGGCTCTGTTCCGGGAGCAATCGCTCCGCCAGCTTGAGGACCATCTGACCGCCGCCGCAGAGCTGGCGCGGACCTGCGGCCTTTCAGAGTCGGAATTGGCGGAGCTGCTGCGCCGCAAGTGGGAGGGATCTCTATGACAAACGCCATTGAATTGAACCATATCAGCAAATCCTTCGGAGAGTTTTCTCTGAAGGACGTGACCCTCGCCGTTCCCGCCGGGACCATCTGCGGTCTGGTGGGCGAGAACGGCGCGGGCAAATCCACCCTCATCCGCATTCTCATGGGCGCGCTGCGGCCGGACAGCGGCACCGCCGCCGCGCTGGGCGTGGACGTCTCCGCCCCGGAGTTCCTGAACGCCAAGGAGGACATCGGCGTGGTGCTGGACGAGGGGTGCTTTCCTGAGACCCTCACCGCCCCGCAGGTGGGCCATGTGATGGCCGCCACCTACCGCCGCTGGGAGCAGGATACCTTCGACGCCTATTGTCGGCGCTTCGCCCTGCCAGAGAAAACCGCCTTCAAGGACTATTCCCGGGGCATGAAGATGAAGCTCACCATCGCCGTTGCCCTCAGCCATCAGGCGCGGCTTCTGGTGTTGGACGAGGCCACCGCCGGACTGGACCCCATCGTCCGGGACGAGATCCTGGAGCTTTTCAATGAGTTTACCCGGGACGAGACCCACTCCGTCCTGATCTCCTCCCACATTCTCAGCGATTTGGAAAAGCTCTGCGACTACATCGCCTTTCTCCATCAGGGGCAGCTGCTGTTCTGCGAGGAAAAGGACGCCCTTCTGGAGCAATACGGCATCTTCAATGACACGGCGGAGCAAGCGGAGGCCCTCATGCCGGAAGCCATCGTATCCATGGAAACCACGCCCTACGGCGGCGTCCGGGCGCTGGTGCGGCGGGAGCTGGCCCCGGTGGGCTTCCAACTGGAAAAGCCCACCATTGAGGACATCATCCTCGCTCTGGTGAAAGGAGAAAAGCAATGAAAGCCCTGCTCTTAAAGGATTGGTATATACTGCGGAAGCAGCTTTGGGTATGGTTCGTCCTGCTTTTCATCTGGAGCGTCGTCCCCACGCTTTATCTCAACCTCATGGCGGTGGTCTACGGCGCCATGATCCCCTATTCCGTCATGGCCTATGACCAGCGGAGCCGCTGGGACAGCTTTGCCCGGATGCTGCCCTATTCGGATCGGACTGTGGTGCTCAGCCGGTATGCGCTGGGCTGGCTCTGCATCGCCGCTGGCGGCGCGGTCATGCTTACGCTCCAGAGCGTCCTCTCTCTGTTTTTCCCGCGCTTCGACTGTCCGCTGTGGCTTCCGCTGACCGCTCTGTGCGTGGGACTGGTTCTGCTGGACATCAACATTCCTCTGATGCTTCGTTTCGGCACGGAAAAGGCCCGGTGGATCACCTTTTTGATGACCTTCCTCATCTGCGCCTCCGTAGGCGCGCTCAGTGGATTGGTCAATGACGCCAAGGCCGTAGCAGCCGCGGTTCTTTCTCTGGCACTGCCGGGGCTGCTGGCGCTGACCATCATCGCCACCGCCGTCTCCATCCCGCTGTCCCTGAAATTCTACCGGGAAAACCGCTGAAAATACGCCAAAAAAGCCGTCCAGCTCCGCCGGACGGCTTTTTCTTATCCATTTTATTCGCTGGCATCCCCGGCGTGGCACAGCCGCCATTTCAAGCCGGAGTACCGTTTCTGCTGCCGGTCATTGGCCGCCATGGAGCGGATGGCCGCGTCATCGCCCACGATGACCAGCAGCTCTCTGGCCCGGGTCAGCGCCGTATACAGCACCCCCCGCACCATGAGACTGGGTGCCGAGGGCATGGCCGCCAGCACCACGCAGCGGTACTCGCTGCCTTGGGCCTTGTGGACCGTCTGGGCATAGGCCAGGTCGATCTCGCTGAGCATTTCCACGCTGTAAGGTGCTTTCCGGCCGTCAAAGTCCAGCGCCAGCCATTCGCCCCCGGCGTCGATCTCCGCGATGCGGCCTACGTCGCCGTTGAACATTCCGGTACCCACGGTGCCGTCATCCTTCTGCCAGACCACATCGTAGTCATTCCGGGTCTGCATGATCCGGTCCCCTACCCGGAACACCCGCTCCCCCCACAGGATCTCCCGCTTGCCGGGTGTCCGGGGGTTCAGCGCCTCCTGCAAGAGCCGGTTCAGGTTGATGGTGCCGCAAGGCCCCTTCCGGGTGGGCGTCAGCACCTGGATCTGCTCCGCCGGGATGTGCATATTGTCCGGCAGGCGGGTCTTGCACAGTTCCAACACCGTCGCCACCGCCCGCTGAGCGTCCCGGCGGCAGAGGAAGAAGAAATCTCCCTGATTCCCCTTCAGGTCCGGGCTTTCGCCCAGATTGACCCGGTGGGCGTTGCGGATGATGGCGGACTGCTCCGCCTGCCGGAACACTTCCC
>DXUR01000317.1 GCA_019417795.1 Clostridiales bacterium
TTCCTTCACTATCCACCCCTGTATCAGGGATACCAGTGCCCGGAGATCCTGTCCATGCTGGAAACGTACAAGGTGGAGCTGTGCTGCTACGGCCATCTTCACGGGCCGGTGATCCGCCGGAGGCAGGAGGGAAAATACGGAAATACGGAATTTTCTCTGATCTCCGGCGACTATCTGGGGTTTGTGCCGAAAAAAATTTGCGAAAAGTAGAAAAAAGACTAGAAATCTTGAAATATTTCTGGTAAAATACAAATTTGCATGGGCTGCTGCCTATGAGGATGGGTTTTACCGCCCATGATGAACGGAGGAGTAAACAATTATGACTGTCAAGAGCTGTGAAAAAGTTGAAAAGAGCCAGGTGGCGCTGACCATCGAGGTCAACGCCGCTGAGTTTGAGGCTGCCGTCGAAAAGGCATATCAGAAGATGCGCCGGAAGATCAGTGTTCCTGGCTTCCGTCCCGGAAAGGCCCCCCGCAAGATGATCGAGCGGATGTATGGCGCAGAGGTGTTTTTCGAGGAAGCCATCAATATCGCATTCCCCGAGGCCTATGAGGCCGCTGCTGAGCAGGAGAAGCTGCAGATCGTTGGCTATCCCACCGTCGAGATGGTGGGCGAAGTCACCAAGGACGGCTTCACCTTCAAGGCTACCACCCCTGTGTATCCCGAGGTCACTCTGGGCGAGTACAAGGGTCTGAAGGCTGAGAAGCCCGAGGTCAAGGTTCTGGCCGCTGACGTGGACGAGCGCCTCAAGGCCCTGGCTGACCGCAACACCCGTCTGGTGAGCGTGGACCGCGCGGCCAAGAGCGGCGATACCGCCGTCATCGATTTCGAAGGCTTCCTGGATGGCAAGCCTTTCGATGGCGGCAAGGGCGAGAACCACAATCTGGAGCTGGGCTCCGGCAGCTTTGTGCCCGGCTTTGAGGATCAGGTCATCGGCATGAAGGCCGGCGAGGAGAAGGACATCGACATCACCTTCCCCGAGAACTATCACGCTGACCTGGCCGGCAAGGCTGTGGTCTTCAAGGTGAAGGTCCACGAGGTCAAGGAGAAGGAAGTCCCCGCTATGGACGATGAGTTCGCCAAGGACGTCTCCGAGTTCGACACTCTGAAGGACCTGAAGGCCGACCTGAAGAAGAAGATCACCGAGGAGCGTCAGAAGGACGCTGACCGCGTGTTCGAGGAGAACCTGATGAACCAGGTGGCCGAGAACATCACCGCCGACATCCCCGATGTGATGGTGGAGAACCAGGCCCATCAGTATCTGGACAACTTCAAGGCCCAGATCAGCCGTCAGTTCCCCTATGAGGAATACAAGAAGATGACCGGCATGGACGATGCCAAGCTGCTGGAGGAGGCCAAGGAGCCCGCTCTGCGTCAGGTGAAGATGGATCTGGCTACCGCCGCCATCATCAAGGCTGAGAACATCGAGGCCAGCGATGAGGACGTGGAAGCCGAGTTCGCAAAGATGGCTGAGCAGTTCGGCATGGATGTGGAGATGGTCAAGAAGTATCTCTCCAAGGAGCAGGTCCACGATCAAATCCTGACCCAGAAGGCCGTGGCCGTGGTGGTGGACAGCGCTACCGCTGAGAAGCCCGCCAAGAAGACCGCTAAGAAGGCTGAGACTGCCGAGGGTGAGGAGAAGAAGCCTGCCAAGAAGACCACCAAGAAGGCTGAGACCGCCGAGGGCGAGGAGAAGCCCAAGAAGGCTCCCGCTAAGAAGGCTGCCAAGAAGGAAGAAAAGGAAGCCGAATAAAGGCGAAACTTTTTCGCGGCGATCACGGTACATTTTACAGATTCGACACATTCTCTCATGGTACCCGTGGTATCATGAGAGAATGGTTTATCAGGCACGATTTGCGCTGTAAATGTGCCGCGTTACAAAAGGAGGTCAACTTATGAGCTTAGTCCCTTATGTTGTAGAGCAGACCAACCGCGGCGAGCGGTCCTACGACATTTTCTCCCGTCTGCTGAATGACCGGATCATTTTTCTGGGCGAGGAGGTCAACGCCACCACCGCCAGCCTGGTAGTGGCCCAGATGCTGTATCTGGAGGCCCAGGATCCGGATAAGGACATTCAGCTTTATATCAACAGTCCCGGCGGCTCCGTGACGGACGGCATGGCCATCTACGATACCATGCAGTACGTCAAGTGCGACGTGTCTACCATCTGCGTGGGCATGGCTGCGTCCATGGGAGCTTTCCTGCTGTCCTCCGGCGCCAAGGGTAAGCGGATTGCGCTGCCCAACGCCGAAATTATGATCCACCAGCCCTCCGCGGGTACGCAGGGCAAGGTCACGGACATGGAGATCGACGTGGAGCACTTCCTGCGGATCAAGAAGAACCTGAATGAGATCCTGGCGTCCAACACCGGTAAGACCGCCGAAGAGGTCAAGGCGGCCTCCGAGCGGGACCACTGGATGACGGCTGACGAGGCCAAGGACTTCGGTCTGGTGGATAAGATCATCACTGCTAAGAAGTAAAAGAGGTAATACCATGAGTGACGAAGGCAAAAAGGCCCTGCGCTGTTCCTTCTGCGGAAAGCGGGAACAGCAGGTCCATCGTATGATCCAGGGCCCCGGCGTCCGCATCTGCGACGAGTGCGTGCAGCTTTGCATGAGCATTCTGAACGAGGGGTTCGACGGCCCGGAGACCACTCCCTTGGAGGACGTCCCCGATCAGCTGCCCACCCCCAAGGAGATCCGGGCGGTGCTGGATGAATATGTCATCGGACAGGAGGCCGCCAAGGTAGCGCTGTCCGTGGCTGTCTACAATCACTATAAGCGGATCTATTTCGGCGGCGGCGACGATGTGGAGCTTCAAAAGAGCAACATTCTGATGCTGGGCCCCACCGGCTCCGGCAAAACGCTGTTCGCTCAGACTTTGGCCCGTATTCTGAAGGTGCCCTTCGCCATTGCCGACGCCACGACCCTGACCGAGGCCGGCTACGTGGGCGACGACGTGGAGAACATCCTGCTGCGGCTTTTGCAGGCGGCGGATTTCGACGTGGAGCGGGCCGAGCGGGGCATCATCTATGTGGATGAGATCGACAAAATTGCTCGCAAAAGCGAAAACACCTCCATTACCCGGGACGTTTCCGGCGAAGGCGTGCAGCAGGCGCTGCTGAAGATCGTGGAGGGGACTGTGGCCAACGTGCCGCCCCAGGGCGGCCGGAAGCACCCCCATCAGGAGTTCATCCAGGTGAACACCAAGAACATTCTGTTCATCTGCGGCGGCGCCTTTGACGGTCTGGAAAAGATCATCGAAAAGCGGCTGGACGAGAAGGCCATCGGCTTTGGTGCCAATGTCCAGAGCAAGAAGGAAAAGAATGTCAGCCAGCTTTTGGCTCAGGTGCAGCCCCACGATATTCTGAAATTCGGCATCATCCCGGAGCTGGTGGGCCGCCTGCCGGTGATCGCGCCGCTGAACGCCCTGCAGCGGGAGGATCTGGTGCGAATTTTGCAGGAGCCGAAGAACGCACTGGTGAAGCAGTACAAGAAGCTGCTGGAATATGATGATGTGGATCTGGAATTCACGGAGGATGCCCTGAACGCCATCGCCGACAAGGCCATTGAGCGGAACATCGGCGCCCGTGGCCTCCGGGCGGTCATGGAGGGCCTGCTGACCAAGGTCATGTATGAGATCCCCTCCGACGAGACCGTTGTGAAAGCGGTGGTCACGAAGGAATGTGTGGAAGGCACGGCGGAGCCGGAACTGACCCACGATCCCGACAAGATCAACTATTCCGTGAAGCTGAACCCCGGCAGAAGTGAGAGCCGGAGCGAGTCCGGTACGCCGAAGTCGGCGTCCTGACGGCCCTTTTGGGTATAACACGGGGGAGGGGCAGTGCCTCTCCCCCTCTTTGAACTCTCCAGAGAGGAGCAATTTATGGAAGCGAACACCTTGAATCTTCCCGTTCTGGCCCTCCGGGGCCTGACGGTTTTCCCTCATACGAACCTGACATTTGACGTGGAGCGCCGTATTTCCATCAAGGCCCTGGAAGTGGCCATGGAATCCGGTCAGGAGATCTTTCTGGTGACCCAGAGAGAACTGAACACGGATCGTCCGGGGGAGAAGGACCTTTACACCATGGGCACCATTTCCCGGGTGACCCAGATCCTGCGGCTGGGAAAAACCTCCCTGCGGGTGATGGTGGAGGGCGGACGCCGGGCACGGCTGCGCCGCCTGTGGCAGACGGAGCCTTATTTGCAGGGCCACGTGGAGGTGGTGGAGGAATCCGCTGCCGTGAGCCACGGTCCGAAAACCGAGGCCCTGCTGCGGCAGACC
>DXUR01000318.1 GCA_019417795.1 Clostridiales bacterium
CACCAACGCTGCCGGATACTGTATCTCTGCCACAGCGGAGCGGGAGGGCATGGAGCTGATCGCCGTCATCCTCAAGGGAAAGACCTCTCCGGAGCGGTTTGCGGACGCGCAGACGCTGCTGAATTACGGTTTTGCATCCTACGCCCTGAAAACCGTTATCCCCGACGAACCGCTGCCGCCGGTGCCGGTGAAGTTAGGGACGCAGGCTACGGTCCAGCCAATTCTTGGGGAAGAAAATCAGCTGCTGCTGGAAAAGGCCCGGACGGGGGAACTGGGCCAGTCCGTGACGCTGGAATCCTCCGTGCAGGCCCCGGTGGCGGTGGGGGACCGGCTGGGAACGCTGACCGTCACTTCCGGGGAGGAGGTTTTGGCAGAACTGCCCTTGCTGGCCGGGGAGGAAGTCCCCCGGATCACCTTCCTCCAAATGCTGCCGCGGGTACTGCGGATCGCTTGTTTGGCTGAGTGAACGGCTCCCGCACCGCCCTTTTTCTCTTGCCGTACCCCGGAAAAAATGCTATACTGGACAAACAGAGGGAAAATGCGCCCTCTGGCTGAAATTTGATACATGAGGGTGAATCACATGCTGGATGTTCAGTTGTTTGATCTGCATACATTTTTACCGAAGCCTTACAAGGAGGCACTGCTGCCCCGTTTGAAAAAAGCCCATGAAAAACTTCAGACCGGCACCGGTCTGGGCGGAGAATTTACCGGTTGGGTGCATCTGCCTCAGGCGTATGACCGGGAGGAATTTACCCGGATCCGGACTGCCGCTAAGAAGATCCAAAGCGATTCTCAGGCATTGGTGGTCATCGGCATCGGCGGCAGCTATCTGGGAGCCCGCGGCGTGATCGACTGCCTGTGTTCTCCCAATTATAACCTGAAAAAGAAAGAGACGCCCAACGTGTACTTTGTGGGCAACGGTCTCTCCGGCGACGCACTGAGCGAGGTACTGGATCTGGTGAGGGATGTGGATTTCTCCGTGAATATCATCTCCAAATCCGGTACCACCACGGAGCCTGCCGTGGCCTTCCGTTTCTTCCGGGAGCTGCTGGAGGAGAAATACGGCAAGGAGGAAGCCGGTAAGCGCATCTACGCTACCACCGATAAGGCCCGGGGGGCGCTGAAATCTCTGGCGGACGCCGAGGGCTGGGAGACCTTTGTGGTGCCGGATGACATCGGCGGCCGCTATTCCGTCCTTACCGCCGTGGGCCTGCTGCCCATCGCCGTTACCGGTGTGGATGTGGAGGCCCTGATGGAGGGCGCGGCTGAGATGATGAACGTCTGTGCCGACGGCTCCTACGATAGTCCCGCATGGCAGTATGCCGCCCTGCGGTATGAGCTGTACCGGGCTGGGTACGCCATTGAAATTCTGGGCTGCTACGATCCGGCCTTCCGGTTTATGACGGAGTGGTGGAAGCAGCTCTACGGCGAGAGCGAGGGAAAGGACGGCAAGGGCCTGTTCCCCGCCAGTGTGGAGTTTACCGCAGACCTGCACTCCATGGGGCAGTATATTCAGGAGGGCCGCCGGATCCTCTTCGAGACGATCGTGCGGCTGGGTGCCTCCGACCGGCAGCTGGCCGTTCCTCGGGACGAGACGGACGGCGACGGGCTGAACTTCCTTGCGGGTGCGTCTATGGACCACATCCGGGACCGGGCCACGGAGGGAACGCTCTTGGCCCACAGTCAGGGCGGCGTACCCAACGTCATTGTGAATGTGGGCGGTAAGGGTCCCCGTGAGCTGGGCCGGCTCATCTACTTCTTTGAGTATGCCTGCGGCTTGTCCGGCTATCTGCTGGACGTGAATCCCTTCGACCAGCCCGGCGTGGAGGCGTATAAGAAGAATATGTTTGCCCTCCTCGGCAAGCCCGGCTACGAGGATCGTAAGGCGGAGCTGGAAGCCAAGCTGACCGAAAAGCATTGAGAAAAGCGGAATACGAAAAGCGGAATATGCAAAAAAACACGGCAGAGCATACATTGCTCTGCCGTGTTTATAAACAAATTTTGAAGTTACTTTTTGGGATTGTCTTTTTCCATTCTTTATGGTATGCTATGACTACGAAAGGTCCCGTTAATTACGGAGACGAACTATGACAGGAGTGATCTATTATGGTTAGACTGATTATGGGCGTCAAGGGTTCCGGCAAAACCAAGCAGCTCATCGAACTCATCAACGCTGCCGCAAAGGATGAGGCCGGCAATGTGGTCTGCATTGAGCCGAAGCGTGACATGTCCTACAATATTCACTACAACATCCGCCTGATCGACGCGCAGGAATACGATCTGCACAGCTATGAGGTATTCCGTGGCTTCATCAGCGGTCTGTATGCCGGCAACTACGACATTTCTCAGGTGTTCATCGACAACCTGTGCAAGACCGTGGGCACCGATGTGGATGCGGAGACCGAGAAGTTCCTCAACTGGCTGGATGTATTCGGCGAGCGGAACAACATCAAGTTCACCGTCACCATCAGCGGCGACGTGGAAACTGCTACCGACGGTATGCGAAAGTACCTGTAATTGAATAAAAGAAAACCGCCTTGCTGAAAAGCAAGGCGGTTTTTGCTGTCCGGATTTGAAAGCTCAGCTTTCTTGGGCGTGTAAAGTACCGTTGGGAGTGGAGAGACAGCAGGAGGATACGCCGAAGCAGCGCAGCAGCTGCTGGCGGGCTTCCAGCGCCTTTTCGTTGAGATACCAGACCACCGTATCCTTTGTCTCCAGATAGGCGCAGGCGTAGCGGTCAGAATAGTAGGTGCGGCCTTTGGCTTCCAGTGCGGCCACAGCGTCTCCGTTGAAGGCGGTGGGTTTTCCGGTACCCTTCCGGCCGTGGCCCTCCGCCGTCAAAAGCAGGGCGAGCTTCTCACCGGGGATCTGGTCATTCAGAGTGCTGAGCGCGTAGTAGACGGTCTCCAAAGGCTCCATGGCATATACGGGAACAGCGCCGTCCGTGTCCTCATGTCCGGACACCTGCAGCACGATCCGGTCTGCGGCCTTTCCGAGAGCCTGATAGTCCGGAATTGCTTCCCTTCGGGCCGGGGCGCTTGCCGCCACATACAGCTTTTTCTCCGGCACAGCGGCCCGGAGCGCCTGTACGAAGGCAGCCAGGGCGTCGCCATTTTCAGCGGACGGGGTGATGTTCAGATAAATGCCGTCATAGCTGCTGTCGGTCAATGCTTCGGCAACTGCCGTGGCTGCGGCGGCGGTGCTCTTCAAAACGCCGGACTGACCGGAAATACCCAGCAGGACCGTCTGGCCGGAGGCGGTTGCTGTTTCCATGACCTGTTTCTGCGTATTGCTGACACTCAAAGCCAGCCGAGGGGTCTGACCGCCGGTCAGCGTTCCTGCCATGAGTATGACGGTCTGATATCCGGAAAGGTCCTCCGCTTCCTCGCCGGAGCGGAGAAGGACCATGGCCTCATTTGCGGTCTGAGCAGGGTGCAGTTTGTCATACAGGCGGCTGAGCATGACAGCAGCCTGTTCCCGGGTGGCGTACCGATCCGGCACGAACAGATCATTCCCCATACCGCTGACCAGACCCAGCTCGTAGGCCATAGCGATATGCCCCTTGTTGGTGGTCACGTCCCGGAAGGGAAGCGGATCATCTTCCGCAAGACCGGCGATGGGCCCGTAGCCCAAGGCCCGGATCAGCATGACTGCCAATTCCTCCCGGGTGATGGGATCGCCGGGACGGAAATCGCCGGTCTGACGGGTGACTGCCCCGTGCTCATAGCAGGCCCGGAGGGCCGGCTCATACCAGGCGCCCTGCGGCACATCCGAAAAGATCCGGTAGTAGGTCTCACCGCTCTGCCAGCCGAAAAAACGGCTGAGTGCCACGGCGAAGCCCGCCCGGGTCATGGGCTGGCCCACGCCGAAGGTATCGGCGGTCTTGCCCTGAAACCATCCCTGAGCCGCGCAGCGGTCGATGGCGGTTGCCGCCCAGTGGTTGGACGGCACATCCTGAAAGGAAGCCGCCCCGGCGGGAACGGTAAGCGCCCCGCTCAGCACCGCGCACAGGCACAGGCAGGCGGTCAGCTTTTTCAAAATCGTTCGTTTCATCTATCTGCCTCCTTATGAAAAGGGTATCCGTTTTTTTGCTTTATCAAACGGTTTTGGGAAAAACTCCCACTTATTGTAGCAGACAACGGCCCTTTCGTCAAATCTGAGGAGAAAACCGGCAGAAATTCCGCCTAAAAAACAAGGAAAAACCGTAACCACCTCTTTCGCTGGACAAAAAAATGTGGTATCCTATATGCGCTTTATGAACTCTTACGGAGGATTGATTATGA
>DXUR01000319.1 GCA_019417795.1 Clostridiales bacterium
CATAAAAGCCATCGGCCCTGGATGAAGCACCCAGGGCCGACGCGATAGATTTTGCCACACTCGGTTTTTCTGCGATAATCAGTTTACTCATTCTTTTCCTCCGTTTCCTCGTCCTCGGTCAGATATTCTTCTTCATCCTCCAGGTCGAAATCATCCAGATCAGCGGGAACTTTCTTTCCCTGCTTCGGTTTCAGCACCAGGAAATAGACCGCCGTACCACCTCCGGCTGCAAGGATCAGCAGCACCGCCAGGATCGCCCCGGTATTGCTTTTCTTTTCGGGTTCCGGATTCTCCGGCTCGGTGGGCTCCGTAGCTTTCTGTTCTGTGCCAACACATTCACTGAGGTTCTTTACGCAGACCGGGCAAGCGGTATTGACCGCTCCGGCCTGGCACTTCTCCGTACAGGTGCAGACAATAGGTGTTTCCGCCTTTTCTCCATCCTCCGTAAGCGCCATGAGGTCGGCTTCATCCACCTGGTTCAGAAAATGCACGGTTTCCTCGCCCTCATCGTCACGGTCGATAATGAGATAGAACACATTGCCGTTCTTCGTTTCCACTGTAATAAACTGCTTGCCGCTGGCGGTCGGGCTGCCAATATCGTCAATCAGCGAAAGGTTCCCGTCCGGTGTCAGGGCGGCGCCGCCATTCAAACCGCTGCCCAGCATACCCAGCAGATTTTCCAGTGTTTCCGCGTCCAGAGAGAAAGAACCTTCTCCGGGACCAGCCTCGCCGTCACTTACCGTCATATAGCCGGAATAGACATAGCCGACTTTCTCCGGCAGGATGACCTTCAGCCAGTCGCCGTCCGTGCCGATCACCTTCACGGTCGTTCCGTTGGGAAGCTGGGTGAAGGCGGTGTAGTCCATTCCCGCACCCGTGCGGACATTCAGAGTGCCGCCGTTAGTTGTGACCGTGCCGGTCTGCCCGGTATTATTTTCTGCTGCGCTGAACTGGATACCATCATCGGTGACGGATACCGTGACCTGGCTGCCTGCCAGAGCGGAAAGCAGATCAGAAACATCCCCGGCCGTTTCCTGTTCAGCCACGGGCTCCGTGGTTTCCTCGCCGCCGCTTGCAAAGGCGGTGACAGAAAAAGCGGCAGTGCTGAGCACTACCGCCAAAAGAGCCGATACCATTTTTGTCATAAAGTTATGTTTCATCCTCGTATCCCTCCGTTTCTTCATTCTCGGTGCTGGCTTCCTGCAGCATACCTTCCGGCAGGGAGATCATACCGCTGGCATAGGCTTTCAGGAAGGCGGTCAGTTCCTTGTTATCCATCTTCACGGCTTTCACCATGCGGACGATTTCCAGATTTTCTTCCTCCGCAAGCTGGGTCTCCAGCGCACGAAGGCGTTTCTGCTGCTCCGCGATCTTTTCTTTGGTTTTCGCAATGTCATTG
Source organism: Clostridiales bacterium (assembly GCA_019417795.1). Next base: position 1,400 of record DXUR01000319.1, read on the forward strand.
CGGATCTTCTGTGTCGTTGCCATAAATCAAATTACCTCCATATCGTTTTTTAGTTGTAGGGCGGTCGCCCGAAAGCGTAAAAGTGGGATTGCCAGTAGCTTGTGTTGATATCTGCATACTGGATGGGGTCGCCGCAGTGCAGCATTTTTCCGCCGCCCACATAGATACCCACATGGGAAACACCCGGTGTATCGTAAGTGCCGACGAAAAAGATCAGGTCGCCGGGTCTTGCGTTGGCAGAGGATACCGGGGTGGAAATATTGTAGAGTCCTTGGGCTCCCAGCCTGCCCGTATTGCAGACACCGCTTTGCGTCAGCACCCAGGATACGAAGCCGGAGCAATCAAAAGAAGTGTTCGGATTGCTGCCGCCCCAGACATAGGGATAGCCGATGTACTTTTCCGCCTCGGTAATGAGCGCTGCAAAGGTTTCATCTTCCAGTGCGGAAGGCGGAATATCATAGGTGGTGGGTGGTTTGGTGTACTTGTCTACATAGCCGGAGCCTGGGAACAAATCTTCCCGGTTTCCCAGCGTTGCCATATAGACCGCATACAGGGAAAGCGTTTCTTCGTCCATGATGTAGACCGGCACATGGGATAGGTCGAAGTTTTCCAGCTTCACCTTGCAGATATAGTAGTTGTATGGTACTTCCACGTCATAGTCGTTTCCTTCGCTGTCTGTCCGTGTCTCCGTCCGATAGCGCACCTCCACTTCCACGGTCTGCGTCAGGATGTACTGCTTTTCAAAGAGCATTTGCAGCTCCGCCTGAACCTCATCGATGGTGAACACCCCTTCATGGAACGCCGTGAGAATGGAGATCAGCACATAAGGGTCATGCTCGATCTCATCCAGATCAAAACGGTATTCGTCATATCCGGGGTGCAGAGCCTCATAGTGGTCCAGCTTATATTGAAGTTCCTGTTCCAGTTCGCAGTAGGCCGCCTCTGCAGCCAGCATATCCGTGTCCTCGGAGAGATAAGAGGAAGTAAATACGCTACCTATGCCGGAGCCCGCCATCATGGAACAGGAAGATACCCCGCCAAACAGCAGGGCAACACAGGCACCAATGCCGATCACCAATAGCACCGCCCGGCTATGGTGCTTGATGTAGAAGAAAGTTTCCTTGAAGGCGTCCTTTGCTTTCTGTGCCGCACTTTTCGCCGTGGCCGCTGTGTTCTTTGCGGTTTTCTCTGCCTGTCGCAGCTCCTTTGCATAGTTCCGCTTGATCCGCTGTTTCTGCAGAAAGCGGGATACCGGGTTAGAAGCTGCCAATGCAGGATCATCATGCAGTGCCTTTTGGTAAAGGTAGTCGGCGTTTGCCTTAAAAGAAGCCTGCTCTGCCTTCGCCGCGTCACGCCAGGGCTTTGTGCGGTGATGGTGGACGGCGGCACGGACTTTGCCTTTTCCGTAGGCAAGCCCGCGTTCCGTCAGCACCTCGCCCTTGTGTCCAGCCTCAACACCCACATTTTCCTGTTCCACCTCATGCACCTTCGCATGGACGGCGTGGACGATCTCATGGACCGGCCGGGAAAGCGGATTGTGCCGCAGGCGTCCGTTGGGGCGTTTCTCCACTTCTTCAAAGTGAAGCTGCGTTTTGCCTTTTCCGGCTGTCTCGTCAAAAACACGCTCGGTACGGAGAACTTTCTTTGTGGGGATAGCGGCCTTTGCCGCGTCCAGCCTGTCCGCCGCACGGTCGGAATGGTCGATGTACTTTCCAAGTGTGGGATCGGCGCGTTCTTCCTCGGTGAATTGCAGACGGGAGGACGGGTGCTGCCTTGCAGCAGAACCATCCCGCACCGCCTGGGTGTCAGCCTTTTCCGCCGTTCGTGCGCTTTTCTTCTCATGGTGTTCCGCCGCACGCAGGGCAAGGTCAGCCGCAGCGCCAGCGGATTCTTCCGAAGAAACAGACAGCTCCGTTTCCGGCTCTCGGCTGCTGATATGTTTCACCTCGCCCGTGGCAAGGTTTTCCGATACCGCACCGTCACGGGTCATTTTCTGCGTGATCTTATCGGTCGCTTTCAGTTCCCTCATAGGCAGTCACCTTCCTTTCCATAGGGGCAGAAGTCACCGCAGGTGCCATTCTCGATCATGGCGATATAGCGGAAAATGGGATAGGCCTGGGGCGGGCAGACCGCATTTCCCAATGTTTTCAGCCGTAGCGCCCGGTCATCCATGCGCTCGGTCATGCGGGGGATTCCTTCCGGTTCGGCGGCCCAGAGGATACGTCCGTCCATCCTTTCGGGAAGCCCATGAGCCATTCCACCCAATCCGGATTCAGCGCCGCCGTTTCGGACACCGGCCGCTCCTGGGAGATGATCTGCGCCGACAGGTTCCCGTCCTTCTTCGCCGGATTGAAGGCCGACGGCTTCAAGGTCGAGCGGAAACCGTCCGACGCCACCGGGGTCAGATAGAATACCGCCGCCGACAGGCTGAGGCTCCAGATCGCCCCGTTTCGGTTCCTCTTGCGGAATATCCCATTGTCCGACAGGAACACATCCAGGCTTGCCGCATCCCTGGCGGTGTTGTTGTCGGAGGCAAGGGGTGTGGGAAACATCAGCCGCGACGATAAAAGTTCGCTGGCGCTCATGCCATGCGCCGACACCGCAAGCCGGAAATACGAATGGGAGAACAGCGTATCCCGCTTTTGCCAGGTCAAAGATCGTTTTGTCGAGCCCCATATTGATGAAGCCAGCAACATTTTCCCCAAGCACCCAACGGGGCCGCAGCTCGGTAATAACGCGGCACATTTCCGGCCACAGGTAGCGTTCATCCGCAAAGCCCTTCCGTTTTCCGGCGGTGGAGAAGGGCTGACAGGGAAAGCCGCCTGAGATAACGGTAACTGTTTCAAGTCCTGTTTTTTCAAAAAACGCCTCCTT
>DXUR01000032.1 GCA_019417795.1 Clostridiales bacterium
GCCTTGGTTTTCAAGGTCTTTCTGATTTAGTCCTATTATCGCACAATAATCCTTTGTGATGATGACGGCGATGTCGCCGTTGCTCATGTCATCCATCATCTGTTCAAAGGCTGGGCGATTGAAATTCGCGCCGGAATAGCCATCGTCCACATAAAATCTGGTGTTCTGGAACCCATTCTCATCGGCGTACTTTTGCAGGATAAGTTTTTGGTTCTGGATACTGTTGGAGTCGCCCTCCAGATTATCATCTCGGGACAGACGGCAATAGAGCGCCGTGATCTTTTGGTTTGGCTGTAACATATTGACCTCCTTCATAAAATGCCAAACCGATTGAGAGATTGCAACCATACAATACCCCCAATCGGTTTGTTTGTCTATGCGAACCTGTTTTTCAGGCGGAAATATTTTTTGCGTCCTGCTCCAGGTCGATGACCTGTTTCATAAGATCGACCGTAGATTGCGTTCCTCCGAAACTGAATTCCGCGAACACAATGTACTCTCTGCCGCATACATGCTGTCGGCGGCTTTTTATAATCTTGCCGTCCCTTTCTTCCACTGCGGTATCCCGCACTGCCTTGGCAGAGGGAATATCCTCATCTCCATGCTTTTCTTCCCTGTAGGAGCGGGGACGCTCATTGTATTTGAATTTATACGCCATATCGTTCCTTTCCCCTGACGCTACAGTCAGGCAACAAAAAAAGCAGACCGTTACATGGTCTGCTGCTGTGTTTGTTCTGCCTGCTGATCTTCGGTCCACTGCTGTTCTGTAGATGATTGCTCATCCTGTGTGAGCACCATGGCTACGCCGGCCACCAGTCCGATGACAGCGCCGATATTTTTGGCTTCCTGTTCTGCCTGGATACGGCGGTAACGTTCCTCGACATCTTCGTTACCATCATCCAGTAACGCTCCAGTTACCGCCAGACCATACAGTCCAGCGTGGAGCGGCTTCATAGAAACAGGTTGCGGATGTTGCTGACCACTGTCGCCGTGCCATACCCCATCCCCAGCAGTGCCGCCACGATGAGCAGTACCAGTACGATCCATTTGGCCACTACAATCAGGTCGAAGTCCGGAAGCCAGTCCAGCCATTTGCAGGAATGCTTTTCTTTCTTCTTCCCAGCCTGTTCCAGCAGAGTGGTCATCTCCGTCAACGATTTCTGGATCTCCGCCATGCTGTTCTGCACCGCTGTCAGGTCTGTGTGTGATCTCAGGTTCGGAAGATACTCCCGCATTCCACGCACTTCCCACCCGATGGATTCTGTCTTCTGTGTCAGCATCGTCAGAGCCTCCGGCAGCGGACACTGGATGACAATGGGCGTGATCGGTGAACTCGACTCCCGCGCTGTCGGCTGCGGTGAAGGCTCGGGCCGGTTCAGGGCCATGAGCTCGTCCATAGATAATTTCTTCTCTGATCCTGAATTCATATTCCATGTTCTCCTTTAGATATTTGTCACCGAACAGCAAACGGTCCCGACACTGCCAGCCACTCGGCGTGGTATAGGTGATATTCTTTCGGGACTTTTCCCAGCGAACCTTGTAGCCCTCGCTCTCCATCAGCGCAATGAACTCCTCGCGGTTGGAAGCGTGGCGCATACAGTCATTGATGATATTCATGAGCTGCAGCTTCTTGCTCTGACCACGGGCCGCCGTGTGATACTCTCCGATGGTCATAGTCTTTGTTTTCTGCTTTTGTTCCCTGGGTTGAAATACAGGAAGTGAAAACTCCTTGCAGACCATGTCGTTGCGTTGCCGCAGTTCCTGGAGCTGCTCCTTTGCGATATGCAGTTTCCGTCCGGTATCGAAATTGACCGAGTTGATGAGGAAGTGGGAATGGATGTGCTCACGGTCTGTGTGGGTGCAGACCAGAACTTCGTATCCCTCATAGTACTCGGCCAGCTTCAGCGCGGCCGCGTGAGCGGTGACCGGGTCGACTGCTTCGCCTTTCGGGAAGCTCTGTACCATGTGATAGAACAGTACACCGTCCGTCTTGTGGTAGAGCCGCTTGGTGGTCATGAAATCCGCGTAGACAGATTCCGGCTGACAGTTGATACCTGTGACCAACTGCTGCCCCTCGAACTCGGTCTTTTTATCCTGCATGGTATACCGCATCACGGCGCTCATGCATCCGGTGGTCTGGCCCCGCTTGTAGTTTGTGAAGCTGATGATAGCCATAGCTTACCAGCGCTTTCGTTCAAGGATCATCCGAACGGCACCACAGAGTTCAGAGAACGCCCGACATACGCTTTCCAGATCGATCACGGTCACTCGTCCCATGTGCGCCAGGGTGACGAGCTGGTTCAGATTTCTGCCGATAGACTTCAGCTCCTTCAGCACTTCTTTCAGTCCGTCAATGATAACGACCTGCTTTCCCAAACAGCAGGCCGTCACATAATCGCTCATGGACATGCCAGAGCGTTTCGCCAATTCCTTGATGGTCTCCCGGTCTTCGGATGCCATACGGGTGCTAAACTTAATATCTTTTTTCATGCTATTTCCTCCAGTCTTTCGTAAAAGTGGGGTGTGGGGTGGTGCCCCGCAAACAGGCGGAAGGCGGGCGGCGGCTGTGCCGGTGACCAGACAAACGCGATGCTGGCCACCTCCAAGGAGGTGATTCTCCCGCACCGGACACCCGCGCTCCGCTTTCGGCCACAAATGGCCACAAACGGCGTTTCTTTTTCCCTGCGGAAGTTTACTCGCCACGCCCAGAAACCTCCCGCAAATCTCCGCACAGCGCCCCAACAGGGTCAACAGGGTCGACCGTCGGGGCACCTTGGGTATCGTCACTTTCGGCACGGCGAAGCTCAATGAGCCGCTTTCCGTTGCTGCGGCGCACCACACCGGAAATGCCGATTTTGCTTAGCGTGTCAAGGCTTTGCAGGATCAGGCGGGATACTTTCTTGGGCGAGATACGCTCCGTACCTACAGGGTCGATCTTCTCAGACAGCTCTGTGGGAGTGCCGATAAATTCCGTGCGCTCGCGCATCAGTTCAGAGATGAGATAAACGATCCGGTCGCCCAGCAGCTCCGGTTGTGTTCTGCTGTCTGCTACCATCTCCCACACGTTTTCAACGTTGCGTTCCAGAGACAACTCCCGGTATTCAATGTCACGACCGATGCAGGAGAGCTTCGCCTTACCGCTGCCGCGCCGATCTTCCACCAGAGTAAAACTGGAATCCACCGCCCCGCTGATGGCTGTCGTACCGGAGATGCGGTTGAACACATCATCGGCAGTTTCCTTTCGCAGATGATGGATCAGCAGGATGGCGATGCCGTGCTTGTCCGCCAGCCGCTTCAGCACGGACAGGTCCCGGTAGTCATTGGCGTAGGTGGCATCGTGGACGGGACGGACCATCTGCAGCATATCGACGAGGACCAGAACAGTATCCGGGTGAGCTACGAGGAAGCCCTCCACCTGCTCCTCCAGCCCCTGGCCGATGGGAGCGCACTCCGTACAGAAATGGACACTGTCCGGCGCGTCCTCTGTGATCTCGAAGAGGCGGTTCTGGATGCGAAGGACGGAGTCCTCCAGGCAGAGATAGAGGGTGGTGCCCTGCTTCACGCTCATTCCCCAGACCGGTTCTCCCTTGGCCACCGTCACCGCCAGCCACAGGGCCAGCCAGGACTTGCCCACCTTGGGTGAACCCGCCAGGATATGCAGACCCTGAGAGATCAGCGTGTCCACCACAAAATTGGGCGGCTCCAGCGGACGGTCCATCAGCGTCCTACCGTCCACCGTGACCAGAGGACGGTCCATTTTGTTGCTCATAGTCAGTACCTCCAATTCAAAATATCTGAATACAAAAATCTCCCACCTCGAAAGAAGTGGGAGTAGTATTCTTTTAGAGGAGCAGTGCCCACAGGACTTTGAGCATCCCCTTGCCCCTCTGCTTGTATTGTGGTGGAAAAGATGGTATCCTGATAAAAAGCATGGACAGATTAAAAATCAAGTAGGACAAATTATTGCAGAGGAGGGGGCCAGCGGAAATGGAGGGGAGCATCATATTCTATACCTACGGCAGCACCTTGGAGCTGAACGGGCAGCAGTTTGAGGCAGGCAGGCTGACCGAAGATCTGCTGAATCTATCACCGGATGACTACCACCCCCTGCACGAACGGATGGTGCGCATCCGTACCCTTATGGACAGCTACGAGTATGTCCGCAAGAGTGAACTTTGGTGGAAACTGAATGATGAGATGGAGCAGCTCTGTCAGGAACTTCGCCGATATACTGTGTTCCGCTTGCTACCGGACGATTGCTATGACGCTTTCTTTTCGGTGATACGGGAGATCACAGGACAGTTCAGCTTGTTTCCTCCCGAGGAGCACAGCCTTTCAGAGGATGATCAGACAAAACTTCTCAGCGCCTCAGCGGAAGAATTCTTCCAGAGCGATGATGGGGACAGCGATCCTGAAATCTCCTTGGGACTGCTGGATCTGTTTCGTCGCAGAGAGGGCAGCGAGGAAAAGGGCGAGTTGTTTTATTACGAGATGTTTCGCCTCCTGGGAGCGTGCGAAGATACCTGGAGTGCCTACAAGAAATACATCGACCGCTACATGATGTATCTTCACGACATCCGTGCCTTTGTTCCTACCATCCGGAATTTCATCAAGTTTATCCTCTCCACACTCACGACCAATGGGCCGGAAAGTTATGCGGCAGCGCTCTATGGTTTCTATAACGATGATCGCACCGCAGAGAAGCTGATCGTCAACCCCATCACTTACCACGGGGACTGCTACAGGAGACACGATGAATATATGCTCTCCTATGTCCCGCGGGAGCTGCCGGACGGCTCCATGGCCATCTGTCAGGAGCATGTGACGGACAGCTTACAGGCGCTGATGAAGGCAGACTATATGCTGGCCCTGAATAGCGGACACAACATCCGCCGCTGCATCATCTGCGGGAAATACTTCATGCTGAAGAGCGGCGTCCACGCTTTGTACTGCGAAGGGGCCTGTCCCCACGCTCCTGGCTACACCTGTCGGCAATTTGGCACGGTGGAAGTTCAAAAGGAACTGGCAAAGAACAACCCCAAGGTGAAGGCCAAGCTGACTGCCTTTTCCAGGATCACGAAGGATATGCAGCGGGGAGCTATCTCTCAGGAAGATGCCAGAAGAGCCAAGGATCATGTGCGAGACCGGCTCTACGATGCGCTGCGCAGCCCGGATATCTCTGTTGAGGAGTTTTCTGAACAAATATCTACTGCGCAAGTGTATGAATATTGCCGCATCACCAGAGTGAGCAAGCCCCGAGGGCGTCCACCGAAAGCAAAGGCGGGTGGGACCCATGACCAATGAGGAATTGGTCCGCCGATATTACGGCGGTGATGAGCGCGCGCTGGAGGCGTTGTACCGCAGGAATCTCGGGCTGATCCGGCGCATCGCCCGGGAGACTGCCAGAGAGTTCATCTGTCTGCATATGGACAGGGAAAGACCGGGAGAGTTGTCCGGCTATACGAAAACGATTCTGGAGGATCTTTGCGGCGAGGGTGCGTTGGAATTTCTGACACGGGTCCAGAGCAGAGAATACGATGAGAGCCGTGCTGTGCTTGCCACCTACCTGTACCCACATCTGAAAGGCCGGATGACCCGTTGGCTGGAGCAACATATCGGAAATCTTTCTCTGAGCAAGCACGAGATGGATGCTGTCCGGCAGGCACAAAGGCTATATCATTCAGGTCAGTTCAGCATCGAAGAGATCGCGGAGAAAATGGATGTCCTTCTGGAACAGGCTGTCAAGCACATCCGTTACAACACCCATTTTGTTGGTGTCAATGATCTTATCCCTGGGAGCTATGACGGTGATCCCTTTGAGCGGCTGATGCCTGGGAATCTCTCTGTTTCTGCGGAGCAGGTCGTGTATCGAAAAGTCTGCATTGAGCTGCTGCAGGAACTATTTGATGCTCTCCCGAAGAAGGACAGGGACATCCTCGGAAAATTCTACGGCGTATTCGGATTTGAAAAAACTTCGCTGAAGGAAATCGGCATGTACCACATGATGAAGGAGTCCGCCGTGGAAAAGGCAAAGGAGCGTGCTGTCACAAAGCTGAAAAAAGCCTATCCGGGTAGCAGGCTGCAGATCTGGAGGAATGTTCATCGTATGATACGCAGACCGATCCTGCCAGCGAAGGATGACAGAGCACTGCGGCGCAGCTTCACGACTTCGACCCTACGAAATCAGGAGTCTGGAAGATCGTAGTTTCGATACAGTCTGGTGAGAATTTTGCGCAGACAGGAGACCGCAACAGTCCCCTTTAGGACATGTTTAGGAAAAATCAAGAGTCATACTCGCTTTTTTATACGTTCCGTGCTATAATGCAGAAAAACACGAAAGGCCGGCAACTATGGCTACACATATTTTAGTCGTCGATGACGAGACTGCGATCGCAGATCTGGTGGAGGTCTATCTGAAAAACGAAGGCTTCACCATCCACAAATTCTATAATGCCTCCGACGCCCTGGCTTGTGTGCGGACGACACGCTTGAATCTGGCGGTGCTGGATGTGATGCTGCCGGACATGGACGGCTTTACCCTCTGCCAGCGCATCCGGGAGGACCACCTGTTCCCCATCATCATGCTCACCGCAAAGGTGGAGGATATGGACAAGATCATGGGGCTGACCTTGGGAGCGGACGACTACATCACCAAGCCCTTCAATCCTCTGGAACTGGTGGCCCGGGTCAAGACTCAGCTGCGCCGCTACACCCGGTACAACCCCAGGGAGGGGACAGTCCAGGAGGTCACCGAATACGACTTTCGAGGCCTTCAGATCTCCAAGGCCACTCACAAGTGCGTCCTGTTCGGCGAGGAACTGGCCCTGACGCCCTTGGAATTCTCCATTCTCTGGTATCTATGTGAGCACCGGGGGAATGTGGTGTCCAGCGAGGAACTGTTTGAACATGTTTGGGGCGAGGCGTTTATGGACAGCAACAACACCGTCATGAGTCACATCGCCCGGCTACGGGAAAAGATGCACGAGCCCAGCCGAAAGCCCAAATTCATCAAGACCGTTTGGGGGGTGGGGTACACCATTGAGTAAGAAAGGAAATACCCGCAGCCGCCGGAGATCTTTGCGCATCTGGGGCGGCTACCTGCTGGTCCTCATGGCTTGGGTGGTCGCAGTGATGGCCTTGGCATTCCTGGGCTTCATCATCTGCGCCAGCATCACCTGGCAGCCCTCGCCGCTCTACGACTTCCTGAATTGGGTTCGAGACTACATCGTTCTGGTCTGCATCGTCACAGTGCTGGCGGGCTGGGTGGTCATCAGCTTCTATTTTATCTCCAAGCCCATCAAGCAGCTGGACGTGGTGGCCAATGCGGCAGAGCAATTATCCCGCCCCAGTGAGGAGCCCATCCAGCTGCCGGATTCCCTGGAGGACATCTCCATCCAGCTGAATCTGGCCCGGGAGCAGGCTCTCCGGGACGCCCGGGCAGCCCGGGAGGCAGAACAGCGGAAAAACGACCTAATCGTCTATCTGGCCCACGACCTGAAAACGCCCCTGACCAGCGTCATCGGCTACCTGACCCTCCTGCGGGATGAGCCTCAGATCTCCCCGGAGATCCGGGCCAGGTACACCGGCATCGCCCTGGAGAAGGCGGAGCGGCTGGAGGACCTCATCAACGAGTTCTTCGACATCACCCGCTTCAACCTCTCTCGCCTGGAGCTGGAGCGGCAGAGCGTGGACCTGACGCGGATGCTGGAGCAGGTCGCCAGCGAATTCCGCCCCATTTTCGCAGAATCGGGGCTGTCATGCAGCCTGGATCTGCCGCCCAAGCTGCACTATTCCTGTGACCCGGATAAGCTGGCAAGGGTCTTTGATAATCTCCTGCGCAACGCGTCTTATTATAGCCTGCCGGACAGCACGGTGGAAATTGCCGGACGGATAGAGGCCGGGAAAATCGTACTCACCTTCTCCAATGCGGGAAAGAACATCCCCCAGGAGAAATTGGACCGGATCTTTGAACAGTTCTTCCGTCTGGACAGCTCCCGCGCCACCCGGACAGGTGGTGCGGGCCTTGGCTTAGCCATCGCCAAGGAGATCGTGGAGCTCCACGGCGGGACCATTCGGGCGGACAGCACCGAGGATCGGATCACCTTCACCATCTGTCTTCCGTCAGACCATTCAGAAGCGCCGTAAGAAAATCACAAGAATTTCGCAGAAAACTTGCAAGGCATCCGTTGGTAGATAGACAAGTATGAAACGCCTGGTTCTGGTACCATTTCAGTATCAGAACCAGGCGCTTTATTTTGATTAGGAGGTCTTATCCCATGAAAACCATTCTCGTTCTCTTCGGCGGATGCTCCACGGAGTACGAAGTTTCTCTCCATTCCGCCTATGCGGTGCTGTCCCACATGGACCCCGCCCGCTATACTCCTTTGGCTGTGGGCATCACACGGGAGGGGCAGTGGCTCTGCTATACCGGCGACCTCTCCCGGCTGGAGGACGGTACTTGGCAGCAGGCGGCAGACTGTATCCCCTGCACCCCACTGGTGGAACGGGAGGCCCACGCTTTACTACTGCTGGACGGTTCCGGCCGCCGTCTCCTCTTTGACGCGGTATTCCCAGTCCTCCACGGCAAGAACGGCGAGGACGGTACGGTACAGGGACTCTTTGAACTGGCCGGGGTCCCGGTCATCGGCTGCGGGACATTGTCCAGCGCCTTGTGCATGGACAAGGACCGGACCCACCAGCTGGCGGCCCTGGCCGGCATCCGGGTCCCCCGGAGCCACGTCTTTCATTCCAGCGATGATTTCAGCCGGATCGCCCAGGCAGCGGAGGAACTGGGATACCCGGTGTTTGTCAAGCCGGTCCGGGCCGGTTCCTCCTTCGGTATTACCAAAGTCTCCGGGCCGGAAGAGCTGCCCGCCGCCATGGAGGAGGCATTCCGCCACGACAGCGCCGTGATCCTGGAGGAGACGATCCCCGGCTTTGAGGTGGGCTGCGCGGTCATGGGCAACGAGGAACTGACCGTGGGTCTGGTGGACGAGATTGCGCTGTCGGAGGGCTTTTTCAACTATGAGGAGAAGTACACCTTAAAGACCTCCGCCATCCACTGTCCCGCCCGCATCCCGCCGGAGAAGGCGGCAGAGATCCAGGCAGCGGCAAAAACCATTTACCGTGCCCTGGACTGCCGGGTATTCGCCCGGGTGGATCTGTTCCTCACCCCGGATGGGGAGATCGTCTTCAATGAGGTCAACACCATTCCCGGCTTCACCGCCCACAGCCGCTACCCCAGCATGATGCAGGGCATCGGCATTTCCTTTGGGGAGCTGGTGACCCGCCTGATCGAGTTGGGGGTGGTGGGATGAGAACCGTGTCGATTCCCCGGGAGCAGATTTTTCAGGGGCCGCTGGTCCTGGTCAACCGGGCGCATCCCCTGCATGAAAAAGAGCGATCTGCGCTGACCTCGGTGGACCCGCACCACCCCGACATTCTTCTTGAAAGCCGGGCACGGCAGCTACTGTCTGCCTGTATCCAAAAGGCGGGGGGACAGCGGGAGATCGTGCCGGTGTCCGGCTGGCGGAGCCAGCAGGAACAGCAGCGGATCTGGGACGACTCCATGGCGGAACATGGGGAGACATTTACCCGCCAGTATGTGGCCCTTCCAGGATGCAGTGAGCATCAGACCGGCCTCGCCATCGACCTGGGAAAGGCTGCCGGATACATCGACTTCATCCGGCCTGCCTTTCCCTATGACGGCGTCTGCGGAAGATTTAGGCGTCTGGCGGCCCGGTACGGCTTTATCGAACGCTACCAGCGGGGCAAGGAGGAAGTCACCGGGATCTCGGCTGAGCCGTGGCACTTCCGCTATGTGGGGGCGCCCCACGCCCAGCTGATGGAAACCAACGGGCTGTGTCTGGAGGAGTACCGGGACTTTTTGCGGCAGGGTCCCCGGAGCGTCGCTCTGGAAAACGGCCGCATGGCCCAGGTGTTCTATGTGCCCGCCGCCGGAGCCGTCACAGAGGTGGAAGTGCCGGAGGGCTGCTGCCAGATATCCGGCGACAATGTGGAGGGATTTATCCTGACATGGTGGGGGGATACCCATGAGAACGGCTAAGAAAACCGTCCCGACTTTGGACCTCTTTCGTCTGGCGGCAGTCCTGCTGGTGGTGATGAACCACACCTCGCCCCTGGCGGATGTGTCTGCCATGGCTGATTTCTGGCTTACCCGGGTACTGGCCCGAGTGGCAGTCCCATTCTTTCTGATGACCACTGGGTACTTTCTGAGCCGGAATCACTGGGCTGGTGTGGGGCGGCAGCTGAAAAAGCTCTGCCTGCTCTACGGCGTCTGCATCCTTTTGTATCTGCCAGTGAATCTCTATGCCGGCAGCTTCACCGGTCCGGCGGATGTTTTGCGGAAACTGCTGGTGGACGGCACCTTCTACCACCTGTGGTATTTCCCGGCGACCATTCTGGGCATCGTCATCGCCCGGTGGCTCAGTCGGCTGGGCCTGCGGGTGGCTCTGCCTGTGGCGGCGCTACTCTATCTCATCGGTCTGGGCGGGGACAGTTACTATGGACTGGTTTCCCAGATCCCGCTGCTTCGGACCCTTTACGACGGCATTTTTACACTGTGCGGCTATACCCGCAATGGCCTGTTCTTCGCGCCACTGTTCCTTCTGCTTGGGGCCGCCGGAAGGCGGTGGAACCAAAAGCTGTCTCTGGCGGGCTTCTTCCTCTCTCTGGCAGCCATGAGCGCCGAGGGGCTGTGGCTCCATCGCATGGATGTCCAGCGCCACGACAGCATGTACCTCGCCCTCCCCCTGTGCATAGTATGCCTTTTTTCTCTGCTGCTGGGCGGAAACAAGGGCGAGTCCAGGAAAGTCCGGGAATTTTCCACAGCCGTGTATGTGCTCCATCCCCTCTGCATCGTACTGGTCCGGGGAGCGGCAAAGCTACTGGGACTGGGAGAAATGCTCATTGAAAACAGTGTTCTCCATTTTATTGTGGTGCTGGCGCTCAGTGCGCTGCTCTCCGCCCCTTGCCTGCTGAGGCTTCAAAAGAAGCCCAGCCCCACCGCTCGGGCCTGGCGGGAGGTGGATCTGGCGGCCCTTGGGCACAACGCCCAGGTGCTGCGGAACACATTGGCCCCGGGGACAGAGCTGATGGCGGTGGTAAAGGCGGAGGCCTACGGTCACGGCGGGGCAGTGACCGCCCGCACCTTACAGCGAGCGGGCGTCCGGGCCTTTGCCGTGGCCTGCCTGGCCGAGGGGATTGCTCTGCGAAAGGCGGGCATCCGGGGGACGATCTTGATCTTAGGTTATACCTCCCCGGAGGAAGCTCCGCTCTTGACACGATGGCATCTGACCCAGACGGTGGCGGATATTGACCACGGGCGGGCCTTGGCAGCCAGAGGGCGGCGTGTCCATGTCCATCTGGCCCTGGACACGGGGATGCACCGGCTGGGCATCCTGGCGGAAAACCGGAAGGAGATCCTGGAGGCATTCCGGCTTCCAAACCTGGTAGTGGACGGTGTCTTTTCTCATCTATACGTCTCGGACAGCCTGGAAGCCGAAGATGTTGCCTACACCCAAGAGCAGCTGACCTTGTTCTATGATACGGTGGCCTGGCTCCGAACTGCCGGATATGATCCCGGCAAAGTTCATATCCAGTCCAGCTATGGACTTTGGAACCTCCCAGCTCAGCCCTGTGACTATGTCCGGGCTGGAATCGCACTCTATGGAGTTCGAAGCGATGATGCGCCTGTTCAGCGAAGCCTTGACCTGCGGCCGGTTCTGTCTCTCCGGGCCAGAGTGGCCAGTATCCGCACTGTGCAAGCCGGAGAGAGCGCCGGGTACGGGCGGGTCTTTCAGGCAGAGCAAGAAACCAAACTGGCGGTGGTCACCATCGGCTACGCGGACGGTCTGCCCCGGGATCTGCCTCAGCGGGGCGGCCAGGTGCTGATTCAGGGCCGGCGTTGTCCTATGGTGGGGCGGATGTGCATGGACCAGTTGCTGGTGGACGTCAGCGATCTTTCGGAGGTCGCTCCTGTCGATACAGTGACTATTATCGGCCGGGATGGCGGTCAGGTGATTCGGGCAGAGGAACTGGCTGCATACTGTGGGACGATTACCAACGAACTGCTCTCCCGGTTAGGCATGCGGTTACCCATTGTTTCTGGTTAAAGAGCGGTAGGGAATTTTACAAAGATTCCGGTTCGGATTTCAACATGAATATACCTTTAAACAGGAATAGCCACCAACCACGATGAAATGGTTGATGGCTATTCCCGTTTGGTCGACACCAAGAGATTCTCTCAATCGGTTTAATCTGGTGTTTTCAAGATGTCCTTATGAGGAGTCGCCCTTCGGGCCGCCTTTTTGAAATTTGACCGCTTCAGTCCAGAATTTCCTGCGCACCGGTCTTGATGCTGATGCGCACGGCGTGCGTCACGAGCGGGTCGTCTGACTTCTCGTGGTTGATGTCGTAAACGGCGGTGGTGTAGACATAGCCGTCGCGGATCTCAAGCGAGGAGTTGACGGAGGTGACATAGGTGCCGTCCTCTGTGAGAGCGCTGCCGTAGAACCAGTCCTTGTCACCGAATTCCGTGAACGTTTTGCCGCAGTCATAGGAAATGGACATGTTGTTCGGCGTGGGCATGAAATGATCCGTCATCACAATAATGTCGCCGCTGATAGCGATGGCGTTGTAGCCGTTGATCGAACTGAGCTTCTTGCCATCCGTGTCGTAGAGGTCGGTGATGAACGAACCCATTATCGCACCGCCGATGTGATAGTTCATCAGGATGCGATTGTCCTGCGTCGAAAGGCTCGCGCTGACGGGCGTATCATAGTCCAGCGGCAGATCACAAACCGTCTCCACGCTGCCGCCCTCGCGCCAGCGGCAGAACTTGCCGCCCGCAGTGTACCAGAGGTAACCGCCCAGATCAACATAGCTGTCGGCAGCCTTGATGAGCGAATCGCGGCTGACGGCGTTCGTCGTGGTGGTCGAAGATGCGTCGGACGGCTTGGTGCCAGACTGGGCGCTGTTGAACCATTCGAGTATTACGTCATAGAGCGTCGCATACTTGCTGAAGTCACCAAATGCCAGATAATACTCTGTCGGCCGATTCTCGGCGCAATAGCCGATCACATTTCCACCTTGATAAGATTCAAACCAAGATTGGCTATCGCCTTTCAAATCAATCCGGATGTGATTCAGCAGGGAGATATTCTCAGGTTCGGATGTAGAAGAATAGCCATAGTTGCTCAGGTCCACGTGTAACTCGCTTCCCTCAGTGCTGACCGGCTCGCACGGACTGATAATCGAACTTGTAGCAGCCGGAAACAGAGTCAGCGATTCAATACCGCCATTTGCCGCGAGCTGGAGGTCGGTCAGGAACGCGGTATCAGCGGGAGACTCGGAGTCGGAAGAGCCGTCCGTGAAGTAGATTCCTCCGTTGATCGTAAAGTGCTTGACCATCGCCTGCAAGATGACGGCCTCCTCCTCAACGGCGCGGTCGCGGTTCCAGCCCCACTGATTCTCTTCCGTGCTGCCGTCGAAGAGCCAGTGAATTTCGACTTCGTAGGTGGTGTTGTTGGGACCGGCAAAGAGCGTGACGATCGTGTTGCTCATGCCCTCATGCGTCACGTAGCGCCAGCAGCCGGTGTCGACCTTTTCCCCGGTCACGCCGGTGCTCTCCCATTCCGCCTTTGCGTCGTTGATGCCGCGCTCGAGCTTCTTGACACTGAAATACGAGCCGGTGTCATAGCGCGAGTACCAGTAGTCCGTGCCGGGGCTGCACGCCCAGCCGGTGATGGGAACATAGTAGTAGCAGAAGTTGTAGGTGCTGCCGGAGACCAGACGGCCCTCGACGCTGTTGCCGTGGCCGTAGCCGTCCTCGACCAGACCGTCGACGAGATTGGGAATGTACATCTTCGGCAGATCAAGCCCCGCGTAGTCGACATAGAAGTCGTGCAGGTAATACTTGAGGTCCACGCCGTAGCTGCATCCGTTGTACCACAGGCCGTCGTTGCTCATCGAGGTGCCGATGATCTGATAGCCGGTCTTCTCGCCGTAGGTGTAGTGCAGGACGGTGAGATAGTGCGTCCAGTGTTCATTGAGATATCCGTCGTCCGTCAACTCCTGCCCGCCGATGACGTCGATCTGCATGCCCGCCTCGTTCGTGGGCTTCATCTCGTACTGGAAGTACCACAGCTCCAGCACCGTGCCGTCGGGGGAGAGGTTGCCGAGCGAATCGCCCTGCTCCAGCCGCGTCACGCGCACATCGGCGACCGTGTCTTCAATCGAACGGGACGCATAGTCGTTGTTTTCCGACACGGAGTAGGTCATCGTGCCCTTTTTGAGTTCCGCCACGCACGCGGCGGCATAGTCGTCCATCGAGGCGTAGATCGGATTGATCTGTTCGTTTAGGCGGTAGACCATGCAGAAGCATTCACTGCCGTCTTCCGCATAGTCGGCGGAAAGGCCGAGATAGATTGTGCCGTCTTCCTGCTCAAGAAGATAGGCCTGATACGGCTGAGAGTCCTTTGCCTCTTCGCAGTAGCCGGTCCATGCGGATTTATTGTGCTGCATAAGGTCGTCGACCGGAGAAGCGTCTCTGGTGTTGCCGAAGAGTGCGTAGAAGGACTGCTTTTCCAGCTTGTATTCCTCCATCGGGCCGTAGATAAGGGCATAGCCCAGATCGTTGAACATCGTGACGTATTTCTCCCCTGCGGGATTCGTCGCGGTGCGGAAGGTGGGGTATGCGCCATCCGTAAAGCCATCCGTAAAGCCGGGCGCTTCATATAAGAGCGTGTCGACCGTATAGCTCTTGTCGGCAAACGGGTCGTCATTTTTCTGCGCGCGCTCGCCCCAGCTGACGGCGCAGCCCGCCGTCAGCGTCAGCGCCAGCACGAGGGCCACAACGCCGAGGCCGCGCTTTTTCTGCGCGCCCAGCACGTTTGTGATGCGGCGCTTCAGACGCTCGACCGTGCCGCCGAAGCACGTCGTCGCGGGCAGCGCCCGCACGCTGGACT
>DXUR01000320.1 GCA_019417795.1 Clostridiales bacterium
GCCGTTGGCATTGCCCGGGCCAAAGACAGAGCAGAACTCTTCCTTTTCGTTCTTGCGCAGCAGACCGTGATCCACGAACACGCAGGTCAGCTGCTTGCCGATGGCCTTAGCCAGCATAGCGGCCAGCACGGAGGAATCCACGCCGCCGGACAGTGCGCACAGCACCTTGCCCTCGCCGATGCGCTCCCGCAGAGCCTTGACATTGTTCTCTACAAAGGAATCCATCTTCCAGTCGCCGGAGCAGCCGCAGACGTTGTACACGAAGTTGCGCAGCATCTTCTTGCCCTCGGCGGTGTGCAGCACCTCCGGGTGGAACTGTACGGCGTACAGACCCTTTTCGGCATTTTCAACGGCTGCCACAGGGCAGTTTGCGGTGTGGGCAGTGATCTCAAAGCCGGGAGCCGCCTGCTCGATGTAGTCATTGTGGCTCATCCAGCAGATGGTAGAAGGCTGCACATCGGTGAACAGCTTGCTCTCGGTGTTCACAAACACCTCGGTCTTGCCGTACTCACGCTCGGGAGCGCGGCAGACATGACCGCCCAGCAGGTGCATCATCAGCTGGCTGCCGTAGCAGATGCCCAGCACAGGCACGCCCCAGCTGAAGATCTCGGGGTCGATGGTGGGAGAGTCCTCCAGATAAACGCTGTTGGGGCCGCCGGTGAAGATGATGCCCTTGGGATTCTTGGCCTTGATGACCGAAAGATCGGTTTTATAGGAATAGATCTCGCAGTAGACATTATTTTCTCGGACGCGGCGGGCAATCAGCTGATTGTACTGTCCGCCAAAGTCCAGCACGATGACAGTTTCATGCTGCATGATGTTTTCCTCCATTTTTAAGTGTGTTTCTACAGATAATTTTAGTATAGCACATCTCACAACAAAAAGCGACAGTTTTTGTGAAGTTTTCTGTTATTTCATTCTGCGGATCGGATGTCGCAGCACGGTTTTCAGCTTCTCCGGTGCGGTGCGGCGTGGATCTCCCAGATAGATCTCGTGATGGAAGCGTGTGTCTGAAAAATCCGGGCAATATCCCTGTTCCGCTGCAAACGCATCCAGCTGCCGCAGGGTCCCCGGCTCGGTGTCATAGGAGCCGATGTGCATACACTGCACGCACAGACCTTCATCATAGGTGAAAAATTCCACCTTAGAAAAGTCTTTTTTCTTTTTGGTAGTGGCCTCCTGCACTGCCCAGTCAAATTCGGCACGGGTGACAAATTCCGGCAGACGAATCATGGAGGTCCAGATAAAGGTCTCCTTGTTGGAAAAATCCACGCCCTCTGCACCGGGCTGATGCCACAGCCCCTCCAGCGGCGGAACAACATATTCGAAATAGCCGTCTATCTTATGGCTGCCCTTATAGCTCATTTTGATAGTAAATGCAATGCCGTACAGCAACTCCAGCGCTGCTTTGTATTCCCTTGCCGGGTCGTTGGGGTCGCCCTTGCCCTGCACCGCAGCAAAATTCATCGCAGGAACGGTGATGATTTGCGGTTTCTTCGGCGGGAGATAGAACTCTTTATATTCTTTCTTGTAGTCAAATGGCATCCTTCTTTTCCCCTTCCAGCAGCGCGCGCTGTTTCTTTTTACTGAAGCTGCCCAGCACCAGACGATAAGATTTTTCCAGCATCTCCCGCAGCAATGCGTCCGGCACATTTCCCTCTGCTTTTACGGAGTTCCAATGCACCTTATTCATATAGTAGCCCGGAATGATATCTTCATACTGTCGGCGCAGAAAATCGCCCTCGGCGGGGTCCAGCTTGCAGGTGATATACACCGGCTTTCCCGTGGCATCATCCAGACAGACGGCTGCAAACATTTTGCCGCCGATGTGATACCTTATCCAGTTCCACTCTGCCTGTAAGTCTTGGGTAACGCTAGGCTTTTGCAGAAGTTCCGTGTCGATCCAGCTGTATTTCATGGCAGCACCTCCGTTTTTCTCAGTATAACTGATTTGGAGGCACTTGTAAACAAAAAGTTGTTGGTTTTTACCTATAATACGTCATCTCTGAAAAATTGGCAGCAAAAAGAGCCATCCGCTCAGAAAACCTGAGAGAATGGCTCTTGCATTAAATGTTATGATCAGATGGAAATAGTGTTGCACACGTCCACCAGCACGGGGTCAAGACTCTTGGTCATCTCCAAAGCCTCGTCCACGGGGTAGTCCACCAGCTTCTCGCCCTTCATGCCGACGATGCGGTTATACTTGCCCTGCTCCAACAGGCAGACAGCCTGATAACCCATGGCAGAAGCATTCACGCGGTCGCGCAGGGTGGGAGAACCGCCACGCTGCACATGACCCAGAATGGTTGCGCGGGAATCGATACCGGTACGTGCCTGGATCTCGTTGGCGATCTCCTGTGCATGACCCACGCCCTCGGCCACGATGATGATAAAGTGACGCTTGCCGGTCTTCTGGGTCTCGGCGATCTTATCCAGAATGTCGCGCTGCATATCGAATTCCTTCTCGGGCAGCAGCACAGCCATAGCGCCGGAGGCGATGGCCACGTTCAGAGCGATGTAACCGGCGTTGCGGCCCATGACCTCGACCACACTGCAGCGGTCGTGGCTCTGGGTGGTGTCGCGCAGCTTGTCGATCATTTCCAGCGCGGTGTTCATGGCGGTATCGTAGCCGATGGTGTAATCGGTGCAGCCGATATCGTTATCAATGGTGCCGGGCAGGCCGATCATGGGGATGCCACGGTGTGCCAGTGCGCGGGCACCGCGGTAGGAGCCGTCGCCGCCGATAACGACCAGCGCATCAATGCCCAGCTCGCGGCACTTTTCAGCGCCCTTATCCTGACCTTCCTTGGTCTTGAACTCCAGGCAGCGTGCCGTATACAGAATAGTGCCGCCAGCAGAAATGATGTTAGAAACGCTGCGCAGGTTCATTTCAAAGCACTCGCCGTTCAGCAGGCCGTTATAGCCGCGCTGAATGCCGATCATACGGAAACCCTTATGCAGGCCGGTGCGTACCACAGCGCGCACAGCAGCGTTCATGCCGGGAGCATCACCACCGCTTGTAAGCACGCCAATCGTTTTGATTTGCTTTTCCATACGAGAGATTCCCTCCAATTTACAGTTCAGTTCTTCATTTACCCTTTTGCCTGTCCCCTCTTCTTCCAGAAACAGGCTTGTTGCTTTGCAACAGCTTTGATTCGCCTTTAATGATTATAGCACACCATCCAGACAAATTTCAATAGGGTTTTGAGACTTTATGCAATTCCATGCGGCGCAAAATAGCAGCGATATATCGTGCTATTTTCGCACTTCATGCCACTTGAAAAAATTGAAATCGCCTCATGCGGTGCCATTCGTGCACAAATATGTCATTTTGTTGCAACATTTTCTGCACCCAGCAGCCGCTCCAGCTCTTTGAAGAAGAGCGGATGCCCAGAAGTGTACAGCCGGCGCGGTGCGGCCAGCTTCTGCTTGGTATCCTCCAGATACAGGATCACCGGGATATCACCATCAAAGATCTCCAGCAGGTTCACCACTTTATCGTACTGGGGGCAGCTGCGGGACGGCAGACGGATGAACACCCGCCGGGCCGCTGTTTTAACGGGGTCCGGGCGGCCTTTATCCAAGCGGGTCGGGTCGTAGCTGTCGATGGGCAGAATGCTGTCTGCCAGCAGTTTGGAGGCTTCATCCTCCCGCACGGAAAGCCGACCATCGATGACCACAACAGCGTTTTCCTGAATGGCATCCCGGAACCTGTCCAGCACCTTGGGGAACACGATCACCTCCATGGTGCCGGTCAGATCCTCCACGCTGGTAAAGGCCATCATGCTGTTGGATTTAGTCGTCATCATGCGGTTTTTGACCACAGCACACACAATGCGTACCTTCTCACCGTCCTGCACATGGGCATCCTCGCCGGTGAGGGCTTTGATGGTATGGGAGCCGATGCGGGCAGATTTTTCCCGGTAAGCGTCCAGCGGATGGCCGGACAGGTACAGGCCGCTGACCTCTTTTTCCTGCTGCAGCAGTTCGGCAGGGGTGTACTCTGCCAAGGGACGGATCTCGTAGACATCCGCTTGCGGGCTTTCCTGCACTTCCCCGCTCATGACGGAGAACAGATCCAGCTGCCCCTCCAGATTGCGGCGGGAGTCGGTCTCGATGCTCTTGAGAATGCCCTCTACCGCTTCCACCATACTATGGCGGTTAGAGCCAAAGCAGTCAAAGGCACCGGCTTTGATCAGGCTTTCCACCGAGCGGCGGTTCAGCTCACTGCCGTGCATCCGCTTGCAGAAATCGTAAAGACTGGTGT
>DXUR01000321.1 GCA_019417795.1 Clostridiales bacterium
TTGTTGTTCTTCATTTTTTTCCTTCCCCCTTCAAGTCCTGTAACCACAGCAGGACTTCCTCCAGCACAGAGGCATTGAGGCTGTAATAGATAAAATTCTTCTCCCGGCTCTCGAAAATCAAACCGGCTTTTTTCAACTGGGATAAATGATAGGACACGGTGGCCGCCGTCATGTCAAACTGCCCGGCGATCTCGCCCGCCGTCAGACGCCCGCCCTTCAGCAGGTTCAGAATTTCTCGCCGCACCGGGTCCGACAGCGCCTTGAAGGTCTCTGCAAAGGCCATCCGCAGCCCTCCCTCGCATAGTATTTAGAAAATCTTCTAAATAGAAAATAGCACATGTCCCGCAGGCTGTCAACAGGTATTTAGAAATTTATCTAATTACTTTCCCCTTCGCGGACACTCCAAAGGCAGAAGGAGTGAAAAATATCAGCGCCGCCCTTTTGGGCGGCGCTGATAGTGGATCAAATCTGATTATCTGTGGGGAACGTCCCAGATGTTGTCGGCATATTCCGCCACAGCCCGGTCGGCGGCGAAGATGCCGCTGCGGGCGATGTTGTGGAGACTCATGCGGTTCCAGGTCTCCCGGTTTTCATAGGTCTCTGCCATGCGGCGCTCGGCGTCGCAATAGGCCCGGTAGTCCGCCAGCAGGAGGTACTCGTCCTGGCTGATGAGCCGCTGGTAGAGGTCCTCGTAGCTGACGCCGTCCCGGAAGCCCTTCCGCAGGGCATTCAGGCACCGCTCCATCTGGGGATCGTGGCTGATATAGCGCTGGGGCACATAGCCCTCCCGCTTCAGTGTAGCAGCCTGATCGGCATGGAGGCCGAAGAGGAACATGTTCTCATCGCCCAGCACATCGTGCATCTCCACGTTGGCGCCGTCCAAAGTACCCACGGTGAGGGCACCGTTCATCATGAACTTCATGTTGCCGGTGCCGCTGGCCTCCTTGCCGGCGGTGGAGATCTGCTGAGAGACCTCGCTGGCGGGCATCAGATGCTCGGCCAGAGACACCCGGTAGTTCTCCAGGAACACCACCTGCAGCTTGCCCCGGCAGCGGGGATCATGGGAAATATCATCCGCCAGAGAGTTGATGAGGTGGATGATCCGCTTGGCCACAGCGTAACCCGGTGCTGCCTTGGCGCCGAACAGGAAGGTATGGGGCCGGGTGATGCAGTTGGGATCGTCCTGCAGCTGCTGATACAGGGTGATGATGTGTAGCACATTCAGAAGCTGACGCTTATACTCGTGGAGCCGCTTGACCTGCACGTCGAAAATGGCGTTGGGGTCCAAGGTCACGCCCTGGGCCTTCCGGGCATAGTCGGCGA
Source organism: Clostridiales bacterium (assembly GCA_019417795.1). The sequence goes on from DXUR01000321.1 coordinate 1,324, forward strand.
AATTCACCTTGTTCTGCCACTTGATCTCGTCCAGACGCTTGAGGACAGCCGCATCGTCCGCATAGGCATCCAGCTTTTTCAGCGCCTGAGGATGGAGCAGGTAGTCGTCTCCACCGGCCAGATCCCGCACCAGACCGTCCAGACCCGGATTGATCTCACTGAGCCAGCGGCGGTGGTCGATGCCGTTGGTGACGTTGGTGAATTTCCAGGGCTCCATGGCATAGGAATTTTTGAATACGTCCTTTTTCAGGATCTCGGAATGGAGGCCGGACACGCCGTTGACGGACAGGCCGCCTGCAACGCACAGGTTGGCCATCCGTACCTCGCCGCCCCAGACAATAGCCATCTTTTCAGTAACAGAGGGATCGTGGAAGAAATTCTCCACCTTTTCCTGCCAGCGGCGGGCGATCTCCTGAATGATCTGCCACACGCGGGGCAGCAGGGTCTCCACCAGCTGCTGGGGCCAGCGCTCCAGCGCCTCGGAAAGGACCGTGTGGTTGGTATAGGCCACGGAGCGGGAGGTGATGTCCCACGCCTCGTCCCAGTTCATGCCCGCCTCGTCCATGAAGATCCGCATCAGCTCCGGGATCACCAGAGCCGGATGGGTGTCATTGATCTGAATGACGTTTTTCTCATGGAAGTTCTTCAGGGTGCCATAGGTCTCCAGATGCTTGGTGACAATGGACTGCACCGTGGCGGAAACGAAGAAATACTGCTGCTTCAGCCGCAGGGACTTGCCCTCGTAGTGGTTATCCTCAGGGTAGAGGACCTTGGCGATGGTCTCCGCCATGGCCTCGTCCTCGGAGGCTTTCAGATATTCGCCGCGGGAAAACAGGGCCATATCCACAGGGCGGGTGGACCGGGCGTCCCACAGCCGGAGCGTGTTGACGTGGTCGGTATCATAGCCCGCCACCACCATGTCGCAGGGAACGGCCAGCACGGTGGTGGAGTTCTCGTTGACGATGTGGAGATGGCCGTCATGCCAGAATTCCCGGAGGGTACCGCCAAAGTGGACGGCCTGAGCCTCGTCGGGCTTGGGCAGCAGCCAAGCGGAGCCAACGCCCTTCCAGTCATCAGGCAGCTCCACCTGCTGACCTTCCACGATCTTCTGCTTGAAAATACCCAGCTCATAGCAGATGGAGTAGCCAGTAGCGGGGATGTCCAGCGTGGTCATGGAGTCCAGATAGCAGGCGGCCAGGCGGCCCAGACCGCCGTTGCCCAGACCTGCGTCCGGTTCCAGCTCAAACAGGTCGCCGGACTTGAAGCCCAGGTTGCCCAGAGCCTCCTTCAATTCGGGCAGCACGCCCAGATTGTAAGCGTTTTTCATCAGGCTCCGGCCCATGAGAAATTCCAGAGAGAGATAGTGGACCTGCTTTTTCTGCTCCTTTTTCGTTTCCTTGGCGGTCTGTACGCCCCGGAGGGCCATCACATCCCGCAGCACCAGAGCGCAGGCTTTCAGCATCTCCTGATCCGTGGCTTCCCCCGGCTCGGTGCCGAAGTTCAAGGCCAGCTTGGCGGTCAGGGCGTCTTGTAACGATTGCGTGGTAAATGGTACGGTCATACGGGTTTACTTTGCCGCTTTTTTAGCGGCTCCTTTCTTTTTGGGTTGAACAGGCTGCGTGGTTTCCACGGTGTCCGCAGGCGCCATGGTCTTCGCGGCAGTTTTCTTAACAGGTTCTTCGGCCGGCTTCTCAACGGGCTTCTCAGCTGCTTTTTCAGTCGGTTTTTCCACTGCTTTTTCGGCCGCCTTTTTAGTCGTGGCCTTGGCTGCGGTCTTTCTCGTTGTTGTCTTTTTGGCCGCAGGCTTCTTTACAGCCGTTTTCCGCGCCGTCTTTTTGGCCGCAGGCTTTGCAGCGGTCTCACTGACCGGCTCCGCAGCGGAAACAACAGCTTCCTCGGCAGGAACCTCGATCACCGGCTCCTCAGTGGGGGCGGCAGCCTCCGCGGCAGGCGCTTCCGGGGCAGACTTTTCCCAGGAAAGGCCGGTGACAGCGCCGTAGATCCGCAGGTAGTCCCCGGCGCTGCGGTTCCAGCTGAAATCCTGTGCCATGGCCCGGTCTCTCAAACGGGCAAAGGCGTCGGGATAATCCTTGTAGAGATACACCGCCTCCCGGATCACATGGAGCATATCCGCGCTGGAGTAGTTGGCAAAGGTGAAGCCGGTACCGGCGTCACGCCAGGCCTCATAGGGCTGAACAGTGTCCTTCAGGCCGCCGGTCTCCCGGACGATGGGCACCGTGCCGTAGCGCATGGAGATCATCTGGGAGAGGCCGCAGGGCTCGCTGCGGGAGGGCATCAGGAACAGATCCGCACCTGCGTAGATAGCCATGGACAGCGCCTCGTTATACCCCAGACGCACAGCCATACGGCCGGGATACCGCTCCGCCGTCCGGCGGAAGAACTCCTCATATCCGGCATCGCCGCTGCCCAGCACCACAAATTGAGCAGGCAGCTCCATGATGTCGCCCATGACCTCCCGCAGAAGATCCAATCCCTTATGGGATACCAGACGGCTCACCATGGCGATAATGGGGGTGTTTGGCTCCTCGTTCAGACCCATCAGGTTCTGGAGAGCGGTTTTATCCGCAGCCTTGCCGGACAGATCCTCCGCCGTATAGTTGGCAGTGATGCGTCCGTCAGCAGCAGGATCGTAGAGCTTCATGTCGATGCCGTTGAGCACGCCGGACAGCTTATAGCCGCACTGGGTCAAAATGCCCTCCATCCGGTGAGCAAAGTAGGGATTCTTCAGCTCCTGCGCATAGGTGGGGGACACGGCGTTCACCGCGTCAGCGGTGAGGATGGCGCCCTTCAGCAAATTCAGATCGCCGTCCAGCAGCAGGGTGCCGTCATCCACCCAGCCCCGGTCCAGGCCGAACAGGTCGCCCAGGCAATAGGGGTCATAGCGTCCCTGATACTCGATGTTGTGGATAGTCAGCAC
>DXUR01000322.1 GCA_019417795.1 Clostridiales bacterium
CTTCACTCAGCCGGAGCCTGCAAACAATTTTGCGCATAAATCTTGACGGAACCTTTTGGCGAAGTTCATGCACAGCAAGGCAATGCCGATGACACAGAATGAGGTCTCTGGCAGGTGCGCCATGATTCGATTGAGTCCGTAGCTGCGCTTGCCCACACCAAATTCGCCCTCGACAATATTTCTGTCACAAATGTCCTGATACTCCTGCCTGCGTGCCTCACGCCTCTTATCCTGGTTCTTCGGTGGGCGTCCCAATACAGGACCGGTCATCTGAATATTTCGTTCTTTGCACCAGACCATGATCTCGCGATTCCGATAGATCTTGTCCGCCAGCACCCTCGCCGGATAAAAGCCGTGTTCCTTCCGGTAGCCTTCCACCGCAGCAAAAAAGTCGGTAGCCTCATTGAACGCATCAAAGGAAAGCCGCTCGATTTTGGCATAGCCATCTACCATGCTGATGTGAAGCTTGGCGCCAAATTCTGTATTTGCATGAGCCTTGCCTCGCACAATGGGCCTGATCCAAGACTGAGAAAGGCTGACGATGCGATCTTCCACACTATGGGTGTGGTTCTCGTACATGTAAAGCTGTTGCTCATAGAGTGTCGTAATCGTGTTCAGAAGGTTTGCTTGCTTTTTGGACAGCTTTACGCCATTATTTTGGATCATATCCGCAATAAAACCGATATCCCGGATGATGTACTGCAGCTGCTTCCGCACCCCAGTACGAATCTTTTTGGCACTGCGTTTCTTGCTTTTGGACAGGTTCAGATAGTCTCTGCGGGCACATTTACGACGCATCCTGGGGCGTTTCACTTTGGCAGATGTGCAGAGCTCGTCCACCATATGCTCCAGATGCTCGCGGGCATCATTGAGCAGCTGAAAGTCCTGAGGAAATGCCACATCCGCCGGGCAGCAGGTTGCATCCATAAGGATCGTTCCGCTGTTTCCGGGCGTTGAAGAGGCACTACCGACACCACCCGAGGGAGGCTCCTGTTTATGGTCATCATCTCTGGGCACCGACGCTGCCAGAATAGCTGCGATGGCCTTGGGCGGAAAACGCTTCCGGAACTCCACCATGGTGGATGCACCGAAGGAGCACTTGCTGGTGAATGACTTCATGTCCAGGAAGAATTGCAGATAAGGATTCTCACTGACATGGCGAACGGTCCACTCGTCACTGCACTTGAGCTTCTGTTTGATGATGAGCGCGCCCAGGGCGATCCGAACCGGATGGGCAGGATGGCCATTATTGACGAACTGCTTGGCATACTCTTCCTCAGCAACATCCCAGGGAACCAATGCTGCAAGCTTGACCCATTCGTTTTCGGGATCCAGCTTGCCGAAAGGAAAATCATAGTCATCCAGCGTCATCTGATGGTATTGAGGATACATGGTACAGCCCTCCAAATGCACGGTTTTTTGCCGTTTTCACAGGTTTATCGTGTATTTATTATACCATATAACGTCTGGAAATGCTGTATTTTCAATGAATTTTGGGTTCCGGAGTGGACTCTAAATAACTCGTACTTTGACAAAAATGCCGACAGCCGCCAGAGAGTGGCTGTCGGCATTTTGTCAGGGTGCTTTCTTGCAGACATCGGGTAGGTTCTCGGACCAAGGTATCAGATCATCCAGGTATGCTGTATCAGCATCATAAATATGCTCCATCATTACAGAGAGCAAATGCTGCAAATACTCATACGGTTTCAGATTGTTGGCTTTTGCCGTCTCAACGATACTGTAAACAATGGCACTGGCCTGTGCCCCCTTAATTGAGTCAATGACGTGCCAGTTGGATCTCCCAACGCAGAACGGGCGTATGGATCGTTCGCTTGCGGAATTGTCAATGGGTACTTCGCCGTCTTCCAGAAAAGCTTTGAGATATTTCTCCTGGTTTATGCTGTACCGCAAGCCATCCTTTGTCTTTTCACTCAGTACGGTATCCAGGTCAATTCCTTTAACCCACGCAAAGTATGCCTCCACCAGCGGCTTCATGTGTTCCTGGCGGCGGCTGAGGCGTTCTGTGGGAGTCAGACTCTTCCATTCATCTTCTAATGCGTACATGGTTCCGATCCGCTCTAACGCCTGGTATGCAATTGTCTTCTTTATGCGCTGTTTGGAGGGCCCACCCTTCCTTAGAAGTTTTACCGCGTCTGCGAAATCACGACGTGCGTGAGCCCAGCAATGCGCAATCCGGATATCCGCTCTCCGCCTGTCCAAGGCGTGGTATCCGCTGTAGGCATCCGAAACCAGAATACCGGAAAACTGCTTTAGAAACGTTTCCAGATGGTCGGCGTTTCTTGTTTTCTGGTAGTCATAGAGGACTATTCCGTGTTCTTTAGACATCTCCCCGCTTCGGTAGACGAACATATAGGATCTCGCATTGGCCGGGCGTCCGTCTTTACTGACCTGACAGGGCGTTTCATCAGCTTGAACTACATGAAGCCTGCACAGTTCTTCATGTAGCTTATCGAATACCGGCTGAAGGTAGCGTTCCGCGCACCGGATCACCCAATTTGCCATGGTTGGCACAGACAGATTGACTCCACCACGGCCAAATTCCTGGCTGAGGCGGTATAGAGGTACAGCGTTGGTGTACTTTGCGTTCATGATTGCCGCAACCAAAGACGGCGTCGCTATGCTGTGCGCAAGCAGATCTGCCGGGCGCGGTGCCCGTACAATTCGGTCATCATTCTTTGAGGCGTAAACGGCAGTATGATGTTCCACCGCCTCTTTTACAGAGGGATGGTAATCAAGTTTCCAACTTACTTCGTCCGGCAGCCGTTTCCAGCCCTTTTCGCCAAAGATTTGCTGAAGTTCATCTTCAGACAATTCGTGCATTTCTTTCCGCATAGGGAGTCCCTTGAGATCCTCACCCAGTTTGCCGCGCGGCCTTTTGGAACGCACAACAACCGCTTTCTCTATTTCGGGCTCGTTTTCTTCTTCGTTGTATTTTACCTCAGCCTCATTGAAGATGCTTTCCTGCCCGAGACACTCCATCCGTTCCGTGCTGCGGCCAAAAAGATGCATCTGCAGTTCTTCCAGACGTTCCTTGAAGAGCGCCGCTTCTTTTTGTGACTGCATCAGAAGGGCAACGATCTCTTCCTTGCTCAGCTTATTCAGTTCTTCTGGCGTATACTGTTTCATGAGCAGATTTCCCTTCTCTCAGATGCCCTTATTATACTGCAAAGCCATGAATCGTGCCACTTTCTGTCAAAATCTCCTTCGTCATAATGACTGTTGAAATCCTGGGGCTTCAACTGCCGGGCAATCCACAGAACGTACATCAAGAACTGTTCTTTGCCGTCATATCACCCGGAAAGTGGATAAAAGAAGTGCCGGGAAACTGCAATTTCCACATTTCGCGAAAATGACTGTTCCCGGCACCGTTTGTGCAAATAAACTTCTCTGTATTTTCTCCGTTATGACGAACTCAGCACAACCGCTTCGGATTCGCTTGCCGAATCGTAGATACAATTGTCATGCCCTGCATCAGCAGGTCAAATTGCTCCTGCGTAATAGCCATGGCTTCTTCCTGGGTTCGTGGCCAACGGAAGCGTCCCGCGGAAAGCCTTTTGTATACGAGCAGATATCCGTCTCCTTCAAAAATGAGACCTTTGATTCGGTCTGTCTTTGTCCCGCAGAATAGGAACAGGACATTTTTCTCCGTGGGATCCAGTTGAAACTGCTCCTGCACAACTGCGGCCAATCCATCGATACCGCGTCTCAGATCAGTACGCCCGCACGCAATGATGATACGGCTGAATCCTTTTGCGTCATTCAACAAGGTGCATCAGCTCCTTCACCTGACTTAGCAGCTCCGATGACACCGCATTGGATAATTCCAGTTCCACCTGTCCAAAGCGGATAACCAAAACAGGAACAAATGGATTTCTTCTCTTAGAACATTCCTGCGACGGCAATGCTTTGATCACAGGAAGCTCGGCCAGCACCGGCTGAGACTCTGCCTTTGTAATTTGCCTTACTTTTCCCAAGATCTCCTGCTCCCACCGATAATACGTCCTGGGGGAACAATCATTTTCCTCACACCAATGCTTTACGCTCATCCCGCTGCTTCTGCAATCTGCTACTCGACCTTTCCATTCCAGTAACTTTGCCTGATGCTTAACTGCATTTACGTTCATACCGTGCCCCCGTATTAGAAAGTCTCGAGAAGTGTCAAGAATACTCGACACTCCCCGAGTCAGTATGACATATCTGTTTCCCACAGTACAGGTACGGGTTATTTAGCGCTTAC
>DXUR01000323.1 GCA_019417795.1 Clostridiales bacterium
TGAATAAGGGGCGCCGTTTGTTGGGGTGTTTTCGAGAACAATTTGAAATTCTCAGCAAAAAAGGTTTCTCCGCTCAAATCAGTAAACTGAGCGGGGAAACCTTTCACTTTAATTATAAGATTTTCTTCTGAATCCCTCGTAAATCCGCAATAATCCTTGATAAATCCGACTTGCTGTGATATACTTAAATTGTATAATTATAGCTATCGGAAACCACCTGAAAGTGAGGATACTCCCATGGAACCGACCATCGAACGCTGGTACTCAATGAAAGAGATTTGCGAATACCTCGGCGTCAGCCGTGATACGGTGCTCGCCTGGATAGAAAAAAGAAATATGCCCGCTGCGAAAATAGGCCGCCTTTGGAAATTCAAGGTCAGCGAAGTAGACGCCTGGATGAAGTCCGGCGTGGCGGCGGATAAGTAATTATTTTGGAGGTGCGATATGGCACTGGAAAATAAATTGGGGCTGACAAGCTCCGCCGATCTTGCCCGTGAAGAAGAACGCATCAGCAAGAAAAAGGCGGTAGAACTGTTTGAAAACGGCGTGCTTGATGCCCTGCCAGCAGGTAAATTCTCGACCTTGCAGGCGATTCACAAGTCTCTTTTTGAAGATATTTACGACTTTGCCGGTAAGCTGCGCACGGTGAATCTGGCGAAGGGCAATTTCCGCTTTGCGCCGCTGATGTATCTGGAGGCGGCACTGGCCAACATCGACAAGATGCCACAGTCCACCTTTGACGAGATCATCGAAAAATATGTGGAAATGAATATTGCCCACCCCTTTCGGGAGGGCAATGGGCGTAGTACTCGCATCTGGCTCGACCATATCCTAAGAACAGAAATCGGCAAGGTCGTGGACTGGAGCAAGGTGGATAAAGAGGATTATCTCCTTGCAATGGAGCGCAGCCCCATCAAGGATGTGGAGATCAAGGTGCTTCTGAAAGCGACGCTGACCGACGAGGTGGGCAGCCGTGAGGTGTATATGAAGGGCATCGACCACAGCTACTATTACGAAGGGTACACGACCTTCAAGGCAGAAGATTTGAGTAAGGAATGAGGTGCAGATATGCCCGATCAGAATTGGCAATTTGAACTGGAAGAATATATTAAGCAAGGCGAACCGGACCGGGCAGAAAAAAGTGAAGCGTGGCAGACCGCCATTGGCTTGCAGGCGGTGGACGGGCTGAACACCTCTGCCTATCTGCTGGATACGGCCAAAGATCACATTGAGGGCAAAATCACCATCGATGAAGCCCAGCAGCGCATTCATAGCTATTATGAGCAGCGTACCACCCGCACCGAAATAGAGAACGAAACCAAAGAAGCAGATATTGTCTCCGCCAGAATCGCAAAGCTGTTGGGGGAAAAAGCCTTCCAATTCTCCCCCGCCGAGTGGCTCTCCATCCATCGTAGGCTGTTTGAGGGCGTGTTCAATCACGCCGGACAGATTCGGCAGTACAACATCACCAAGAAAGAGTGGGTGTTGAACGGCGACACCGTAATCTATGCGGACTGGAACAGTATCAAGGATACGCTGGATTACGATTTTGCCAATGAAAAACAGTTTTCCTATGAGGGATTGTCGGTTGAAGCATCGGTGAAACACCTTGCAAAATTTGCATCGGACATTTGGCAGATCCATCCCTTCGGCGAGGGAAATACCCGTGCCACCGCCGTCTTTATGATCAAATATATGAAAACCTTCGGCTTTCGTGTCAACAACGACGCCTTTGAAAAGAATTCGTGGTACTTCCGCAACGCCTTGGTCCGAGCGAACTATACGAATCTGCAAAAGGGTGTTCACTCCACCACAAAGTTCTTGGAGATGTTCTTCGGCAATCTCCTTTTGGGCACGGATTACGAGCTGAAGAACCGCTATATGCACATTGATTATGTGGAGGAAAGCAATTCCCAAAGTGCCAAACAGCAAATTCCAAAGTGCCAATTTGGCACTTTGGACTGCACTTTAGAAGAATTGGCTGTGTTGGATTTAATAAAGAAAAATCCAACCATCAAGCAGCAGGAGCTTGCAGACATCACCGGCAAATCAATCAGAAGTGTAAAGCGAATTATGAAGTCGCTGCAAGATAAAAACTATATCCGCCGAGAAAGCGGTAAGAGATACGGAAAATGGGAAGTGTTGGTTTGATTTATCGCACGCTCCAATGCAATGCGAAAAAATAACGTAGGAAGGGATTCATTCTATGGCTAACGGAAACAACGCCACAATCGGCTTTGAAAAACAAATCTGGGACGCTGCGTGTGTCCTTTGGGGGCACATCCCCGCAGCAGAATACCGGAAAGTGATCGTAGGACTTATTTTCCTGCGCTATATATCCAATGCTTTTGAAAAGCGTTATCAGGAGCTTGTTGCTGAGGGCGACGGTTTCGAGGATGATCGTGATGCATACGCCGAAGATAACATTTTCTTCGTACCGGAGGATGCCCGGTGGAGTAAAATTGCTTCTGCCGCTCATACTCCTGAAATTGGCACACTCATAGACAATGCAATGCGGGCTATTGAAGCAGAGAACAAAAGCCTGAAAAATGTGCTGCCTAAAAACTATGCAAGCCCAGATTTGGACAAGCGTGTTTTGGGCGATGTGGTTGACCTGTTCACCAATATGGATATGAGCGATACCAAAGAAAACAAGGATCTGCTTGGTAAAACATATCAGTATTGCATTCAGCAGTTTGCTGCATACGAAGGTGTTAAGGGCGGCGAGTTCTACACGCCAGAAAGTATCGTTAAAACGATTGTTGCAATTCTAAAGCCTTACGAAAATTGCCGTGTGTACGATCCCTGCTGTGGTTCTGGCGGTATGTTCGTTCAGTCAGCCGATTTCATAGAAGCACATCGAGGAAACCGGGGGAAGATCTCAGTCTATGGGCAAGAGTCAAACGCCGATACTTGGAAAATGGCGAAGATGAATATGGCGATCCGTGGTATCGACGCCAACTTCGGACCGTATCAGGCAGACACTTTCTTTAATGATCTCCACCCCACGCTGAAAGCAGATTTCATTATGGCAAATCCGCCGTTCAATCTCTCCAACTGGGGACAGGAAAAGCTGAAGGACGATGTGCGTTGGCAGTTTGGTACGCCCCCTGCCGGTAATGCCAACTATGCGTGGATTCAACATATGATCCACCACCTTGCCCCCAATGGCAAGATCGGTCTTGTTCTTGCAAATGGTGCGCTGTCCACTCAAACAAGCGGTGAGGGGGAAATCAGAAAGCGCATCATTCAAGCTGACCTTGTGGAGGGAATCGTAGCTCTGCCGACACAGCTTTTTTATAGCGTGACCATTCCCGTCACCCTCTGGTTTATCAGCAAGAATAAAAAGCAAAAAGGCAAGACGCTTTTTATCGACGCCCGAAAGATGGGACATATGGTCGATAAGAAACACAGAGATTTCACCGACGAGGACATTCAAAAATTAGCAGATACCTTCGAAGCATTCCAAAAAGGGACATTGGAAGATGTAAAGGGCTTCTGTGCTGTGGCAGACCTTCAGGCGATCGAAAAGCAGGACTTTATCCTGACTCCGGGTAGATATGTGGGCATCGAAGAAATTGAGGACGATGGAGAACCTTTCGAGGAAAAAATGACCCGTCTGACTTCTGAACTTTCGGAGATGTTCAAAAAGTCCCACGAGCTGGAGGATGAAATCCGCAAAAAACTGGGGGCGATTGGGTATGAAGTTTGAGATGAAAACAAAAGCGCTCCGATTCCTGTCAGATATCCAGACTGGGCCGTTTGGTAGTCAACTTCATAAAGAAGATTATGTGGATGATGGAACTCCTATTGTTACTGTTGAACATCTTGGCAATCGTGTTTTTACCGAGCAAAATCTACCGAGAGTTTCTAACGAAGATAAACAGCGGTTAAGTAAGTACATCCTCAAAGAAGGCGACGTCGTGTTTAGTAGAGTCGGCTCGGTCGACAGATGTTCATTTGTTGATAGCCAACATACAGGCTGGTTGTTTTCGGGCCGCTGTCTACGAGTCCGCCCATTCGAAGAAATCAGTCCCCTGTTTTTGTATTATTTCTTCTGTTTGGAAAGTACCAAAAAATTTATACGCAATATTGCAGTTGGAGCCACTATGCCTTCTATCAACACAAAATTGATGGGAGAAATTGAGGTTTCCTACCCCGATAAGCAAGTGCAAGAAAAAATCGCAAACTTGTTGGGAGCAATAGACGATAAGATCGAACTAAACAATGCGATAAATGATAATTTAGCGGCTTA
>DXUR01000324.1 GCA_019417795.1 Clostridiales bacterium
ACGTGGGTATGGGGGACCCCTTTTTCTGCAAGTACCTCTGTCCGCAGGGCGTGCTGGAGGGGGCGATCCCGCTGTCCCTTGCCAATTCCGGCATCCGGGCAGCGCTGGGCAAGCTGTTTACATGGAAGCTCGGCATTTTACTGGCGGTGGTTGCGCTGAGCGTGGTGTTCTACCGGCCGTTTTGCAAATGGCTCTGCCCGCTGGGGGCGTTCTACGCCCTGTTCAACAGAGTGTCCCTATTCCAGATGAAGGTGGACGAAAATAAGTGCGTTTCCTGCGGGAAATGCGCCAGAGCCTGCAAGATGGACGTGGATGTGACGAAAACGCCCAACCATACCGAGTGTATCCGCTGCGGGATGTGCGTCAGCGCTTGTCCCACCGGGGCCGTGAGCTTCCGCTATGGCTTTGGAGACGGAAAACAAAATATCAACATTGAAGAAAACACGGAGGAATCAACATGAAGATGAAGAAATTGACCGCGCTGCTGCTGGCAACGCTGATGGTGCTGTCCCTGGCCGCCTGCGGCGCGAAGGGTGACAGCAAGACCGAAAACAGCGGCGACACGGCCCAGACGGAGGAGGCCGCCGCTACCTATAAATCCTTGATGGACAGAGAGAACGAGATCCTGGCGGAGAATACGGAGCTTTGGGAAAAGGTCTTTCTGGCGGCGGACAAGGGCATGACCATGCAGGAGGACGGCAAGAATTACGGCGATTTCCTGCTGGACACCATCGAATCCGCCAAGGACCAGTTCAGCGATGAGGAATACGCGCTGCTGAAGAAGTCCGCGCAGGAGATCAGCGAGATCGAGAATAAGCTGACCGAGCTGGAAAAGCAGCATCCCGAAATTCTGAATGAGGAGACCGACGCCAACGGCGACGCGCAGACCTTCCCCGCCTTTGAGGGCAAGGATCTGGACGGCAACGAGGTCAAGAGCGACGAGCTGTTCTCCGCCAACGCCGTCACCGTGGTGAATTTCTGGTTCACCACCTGCAGCCCCTGCGTGGGTGAGCTTGGCGATCTGGACGCGCTGAATAAGGAGCTGGCGGACAAGGGCGGTGCACTCATCGGCGTCAACGCCTTCACGCTGGACGGCGACGAGACGGCCATCGCCGACGCGAAGGACGTGTTGGCCAAGAAGGGCGCCACCTATCAGAACGTGTATTTCGATTCCAGCAGCCCGGCGGGAGCCTTTACCGCCAACATCTTCGCCTTCCCCACCACCTATGTAGTGGATCGGAACGGCAACATCGTGGGCGAGCCCATCGTGGGCGCCATCACCGAGAAGAATCAGGCGGAGACGCTGCAATCCCTCATCGATCAGGCCATCGCCGCCGACGCGGGCTGAGAAAAGTCCAAACGGTGTTCAGTTGCGTGAAAAAAAGAGCTGACTGCAATGCAGTCAGCTCTTTTATATTACCGGCGGAGGGAGGTGGAGAGGCGGTCAATGCACCAGACCAGCAGAATCAGTCCAAGGGCGATGGCCCCGGCCTCGCTCCATTTGTAGTGGTTCATGGCGAAGATCAAAGGCGCGCCGATGCCGCCCGCGCCCACCAGTCCCAGAACCGACGCTTCCCGGATGTTCACGTCGAAGCGGTACAGCACCGCCGAGGCCAGCGCCGGGAGCAGCTGGGGGAGCACGGCGTACCGGATGCGGAGCAGGAGAGGGACGCCCATAGATTCCAAGGCGTGATAGGCCCGGAAGTCCAGCGACTCAATGGCCTCCGTGAACCGTTTGCTCAAAAGACCAACGCTGCAAACGCCCAGAGTGAGCACGCCGGTAAAGGGGCCGGGACCGGCCACCCGAATAAAGATCAGGCCGTAGATCAGGAAAGGGACAGAGCGGATCGCCATGATGACCACCCGGAACAGCAGCGCCGGGAGCTTTGGCATCAGGCAGGGGGTAGAGAGGAAGGACAGGGGCACTGCGATAACTGTTCCGGCGCAGGTGCCCACCAGAGCGATGCACACGGTCTCCAGCAGCAGGTACCCCAAGCCGCTGGTATCCGTCTCAAAGAAGAAGGCCCAGTCGGGGTGGAACAGGCCGGAAATCATGGCCTGCACCGCCCGGGGGCTGATATGGGAGAAGTCCGGGGGCTGGAGAGACAGCGTACAGACCAAAGCCAGCAGAACGGCAGCGCCGGTGAGGAGCCGCTTCCCAAGGGGAGACAGGCTCCGTTCCTCCCGGATGATCTGGGACAGCAGGCCGCTGATCCCCTCGATGACGCAGACGGTGAGGAACAGGAAAAACAGGATCATGCCCACCTTGCCGTATTCCAGCCATGAAATTTTTTCGTTCAGCAGCAGACCGATGCCTCCGGCCCCTACATAGCCCAGAATGGAACTGTGGCGCACGTTGGTCTCCAACAGGTACAGAACATTGGAGAAATAGGATGGGGCGATCCCCGGCACAACGGCCCGCCAGTAGACTTTGGCAGGCACCGCGCCCATGGCGCACAGAGCGTGGTAGGGGGCCAGCTCCGCCGATTCGATATCCTCATAGGTCAGCCGGGTCAAAATGGCAAAGGTGTAGACCGTAATGGCCACGGTACCGGAGAAGGTGCCCAAGCCAAACAAGAACGTAGCCAGCAGCGCTAAAATCAGCGTAGGGAAGGAGCGGAGCACCTGCACCAGCAGCCGCAGCGTCCACCGGAGCGGCTTAGGGGCATGGAGATTTTCCGCGCACAGGGGGGCCAGCAGCAGCGCCAGAAACGATCCCAGCGCCGTGCCGGTGACGGACATCTGCACCGTAGCCAGCAGCGGGGCCAGGATTCGGGGGGCATACCCCCAATCCGGCGGGAGCATGGCGGAGATCAGGTCCGTCAGATGGCTCCGCCGCGCCCAGAACAGGGTGGGGGAGCAGTCGGTGAACCGCGCCGCGGCCAGCAGAAGAAGGAAAAGTGCCAGCGTCCGCAGCCAGCGCTTTCCGGAGGAACGGGTCATGGCTGATCCTCCTGACGGTGGTAGACGGCGGCGAGGATCTCCTTCGCCGGGGTGTCCGCCGGGGCGTCCAGCACCACGGTTCCTTGGTTCAGGCCGATGAGACGGCTGGAAAATTCTTGTGACAGCTCCAGATTGTGGCTGTTCATGAGAACGGTCAGCTTTTGATCCTGCTGAATGTCCCGGAGCAATTCTAAAATCTGCCGCCCGGTGACGGGGTCCAAGGACGCTACCGGCTCGTCCGCCAGCAGCAGCGCGGGATGCCGCATCAGCGCCCGGGCGATGGCTACCCGCTGCTTTTGCCCGCCGGAGAGGTTCTTCACCGGCTCATGGACCTTGTCCGCAAGGCCCACCCGGTCCAGCAGGGCGTCCGCCTCGGCGACGCGCTCCTTTCCGAAAAAGCCGCAGACCGCCGGGAGGAACGCCATGTCCGGCAGACAGGCGTTCAGCACGTTCTGGCGGCAGGTGGCATTTTCCACCAGTGCGAAATCCTGATAGATGGTGCCGATGGTGGTCTGAATGGCCCGGCGGGTCCTGCGGTCGGCAGACTCAAAGTGAACGCCGTTTACCAGAATGGCGCCGCCGTCACAGCGGAGAGAACCGTTGAGGATCCGGAACAGGGTGGTTTTGCCCGCACCGGAGGGACCGATCACAGATACAAAATCCCCCTGACTGACGGAAAAGCTGGCGTCAGTCAGGGCGAGGGTGCGGTTTTGAAATTCTTTACGGACATGTTGGACTTCCAGCAGCATAAATAGCCTTTCAGCCCCGCGGCTCCTGAGAAGCCGCGGGGCAAGTGTTTTTTAAAGGGGGGACTTAGCCTTCCAGAGACTTCAGCAGCTCCTGCGCGGCCCGCTCGCCGTCATAATCGGAGTCCTGACCCCAGGTGTAGCCAACCTGGCTGAACACACTGATGATCTCCCGGCCCTCGTCGGTGTCGGCGATCTCGATGAAGCTTTCGCCCAGCGCCTTGCGGAAATCCTCATCCGCCATGGTATCGGAGTTCTTGCTGTAAGCAATCATATCGTTGTAAATGCCCTCGGTGACGCCGATGATGCCGGTCTGCTCCACCATGGGAGCGGTGCCGCCCAGCTCGGTCTCCCACTTGGGGGCGTTCTTGATGCGGATATGGCCGAAAGACACCATCACGTCCACCTGACCGGCGGCCAGACGGGCCACGGAAGTGGTGTGAGAGTCAGACTGGACCACGTGCTCCAGATCGCTGATGCCCTTGCCGTAGTGATCCTGAAGCCACAGGCAGGGATAGATGTAGCCGGAGGCGGAGGTGGGGCTGAGGACGGACCAGGTGGCGCTG
>DXUR01000325.1 GCA_019417795.1 Clostridiales bacterium
GTTTTCCTGAATGATCTTTCCCCAAGGCAGCATCTGGTCGAGACGCTCCGGGTGAGTCAGGATCTCCATGTCAGGCAGATTCTCAAAAAGGAACTGCTATAAACTACTTCATTCCCCTTCTTTTTCGCTGTTTACGATAGCCTGCACCTTGGTGGGCAGACCATAGATGCTGATGAAACCGGTGGCATCGCTCTGCTTGTAGTCGCCGCCTGCGGCAAAGGTGGCGATGTCCTCACGATACAGAGAGTACGGCGACCAGACCCCTGCATTGATGAGGTTGCCCTTGTACAGTTCCAGACGCACCTTGCCGGTGACATGCTCCTGTGTGGAGGTGACAAAGGCACTCAGAGCTTTGCGCAGCGGGCTGAACCACTGGCCATCATACACCAGTTCGCCAAAGGTGATGGCCAGCTCACGCTTCTTGTGGGCGGTGAGCTTGTCCAGCGTCAGAGTTTCCAGCACTTCGTGGGCTTTGTACAGGATGGTGCCGCCGGGGGTCTCATAGACGCCGCGGCTCTTCATGCCCACAAGACGGTTCTCCACTACATCGTACAGGCCGATGCCGTTGCGGCCGCCGATCTCATTCAGCTTTGCGATGATGGCAGCGGGCTTCAGCTTCTCGCCGTTCAGAGCCACAGGAGCGCCCTTTTCAAATTCCAGCTCCACAAACTCGGACTTGTCCGGTGCGGTCTTGGGACTGACACCCAATTCGAGGAAGCCGGCCTTATCGTACTGAGGCTCGTTGCCTGGGTCTTCCAGATCAAGACCCTCGTGGCTCAGATGCCACAGGTTCTTGTCCTTAGAGTAGTTGGTCTCCCGGCTGATCTTCAGCGGGATGTGATGAGCCTCGGCATAGTCGATCTCTTCATCGCGGCTCTGGATGTCCCACTCGCGCCACGGGGTGATGATTTTCAGGTCGGGTGCAAAGTGCATAATAGCCAGCTCAAAGCGCACCTGATCGTTGCCCTTGCCGGTGCTGCCGTGACAGACCGCATCCGCACCCTCGGCGCGGGCAATCTCCACCACGCGTTTTGCCAAAATGGGGCGGGCAAAGCTGGTGCCCAGCAGATAACCCTCGTAATCTGCCCCGGCCTGCATGGTGGGAATGACGTAATCCTCCACAAATTCATCGGTCAGGTCTTCGATGTACAGCTTGGATGCGCCGCTTGCCTTGGCGCGCTCTTCCAAGCCTTCCAGCTCACCCTTCTGCCCCACATTGCCGCACACGGCAATGACTTCGCAGTTGTTATAGTGCTCTTTCAGCCACGGGATGATAATCGATGTGTCCAGACCGCCGGAATATGCCAGCACGACCTTTTTGACCTCAGACATAGGAACTGCCTCCGTTCAAACCAACTTATATACTTTTCGATTTCCCTCGTGCAATTTCATGATTGCAGTGCCCATTATACGGGCACTTGGAAAATGTGTAAAAAGTGTTCTGCATATAGCAGCAATATGAAAGCAGTATTTCACAGCGGGGCATTATGAATCTATAATAGTAGTTGGAAATAAACAGAAAGAGGGTCTTTTTGATGGCAACGATATTTCCAAGAGAAGAAAAGGCAGAGGCACTGTTCGGGGAGATCCTGAAAAATCCAGAAGCCTGCCGACGCCTGATGGATACCTTCAACGACTCGCTGGACATGGCAGAAGTACTGGATGCGCCGGCCGTGAGTGCACAGCAGTTTGCCGCAGCGCTGTTCAATGCCTACGAGAACAAGGATCTGTCTGCCTTTCTGATGGCGATCTGCCAGCACAGTATGTTTGACCTGCTACGGAACGCTGCCCTGATCCCGTTCAAATTCAACGCCGATGGTCAGCCGAACCCGGTGATCCTGACGGATGATGCCGGCGTTCTTTTGCCGAACAACAAATTTGCCGTGAGCAGCAAAGTATACGACCGGTTCATCCGGGTGTTCCAGAAGCAGGAAAAGGTAAAAATGTACCTTGCCAGCGGCTACTGCAAGTATCACGGCTACGACGAAGGCTCGATGGATGTGGTGGAGTACCACTACAACCAGCATTTGGGGCTGCTGCTGATCTACGAACTGCCGGACACCGTGAAGCAGAAGGTAACGGAAGCGGAGGCCTACTCCACCGTCTGGGATATCCAGATGAAGCTGCAGCACGCACTGCCCCGTTCCGTGGTCTACTATGGACAGGATACGCTCAAGGACGGCGGAACCCGCTACGATGAACTTGGCGTTTTTCTGCCGCTGGAACACTTTGCCGACCGGCTGGAACGCCATGTGGAAACTGCTACCAAGATCGTTTACGGCGAGTAAACGCCCTGTAAACGAACTCCCTTTATAAGTGCATCACAGCAAAACAAAACGCAGCGAACCGTTAAATGATTCGCTGCGTTTTGCCTTATATGGGAGAATGGAAATGCTGCACATCAGGTGCAATAACGGAAAGTCTTGTCAGTGACAATACGGGCGAAGATCAGCCCTAACGGCAGTGCCACGATGATGAGAATGGCATCTGCAAACCATGTGGCGGAGTCCATCAGAGACAGGATGCCCAGATTATAGATGGCACGGTAGAAATACAGTCCCGGTACCATGATAACGATGGACGGCACGGTGACGGAGATGCGGGGATAACCGGCGGCGCTCTTCAGGCAGGAGGCCAGCAATCCGGACAGCAGTGCGCCCAGAAACGCTGCAACAGCGGGCGGAAAGCCCGCAAGGCTCACCAGCTCCAGCCGGAACGTGTTCGTTACCGCACCGATAAGGGCGGCGCAGACTGCCAGGTTCCGGGGACTGTTGAACATGAGCGAAAAGCCGAACACACCGCCAAAACTTGCCAGCAGCCGGAACACGATCTCTTCCGGGAGTGTCAGGCTCAGGGCAGGGAACTGCACCGGCTGCAAATGCAGCAGCAGTGCCATGATCCAAGCCGTCATGGTTGCCACCAGAATGATGAGGACGGCGTAGGCCAGACGTTCCAGCCCGGAGCGCATATCCAGCTTGGCAAGGTCGATGCCGCTGGTAATGAACGGAAAGCCCGGAATGATGAAGAGCATGGAGCAGATATACCCCGCCTCGTGCTGCGCCGATACGGCAAACAGCACCTCTGCCAGCTTCAGCAGGATGGCATACACGAGGCTTGCTGAACAGACCGACGCCGTAATGCCCAGAAACAGGGTGAAATGGTGCTTTGTCAGCTTGCACCGTACAAAGTTGCCGATGCCTGCACCGCAGAAGGCACACAGCATTTCCACAATGCCGCCGCCAAGCAGAAAGGTGAAGCAGCCGCAGGCCAGTGCAGCTGCAAAGCCCAGTGCGATGGGCGAATACAAGCCGTGGATGCGCTCGATCTCATCGAGGTGGCTGTGCAGTTCTTCGCCGGTCATAAATTTTCCTTCCCGGTCGAAGTCGTTGACGAAATGCTCCAGTCGGTTCAGCCGGGAGGTATTCACGCCCGTATTTGTCAGACAGAGTGACTGGGTATAACACTGGTCACCATCAAAGCAGGTGAACTCAATGGACAACAGGCCGATGTCCGCTGTTGTTGTGACTCCCAGCTCCCGCGAAAGGGTGTTCATGGAGCTTCGGACACGCCATGCGCCGGTGCCGCATTCCAGCAGCATCAGCCCGGTGCGTCCAATGACGGAGGCTTTTTCCACAAGCCCCGCCTCGGTAATGGGGACGCCCTTGCTGGCCGACGCATAGTCGTGCCAGTAGACTTCCATGTGATTTTTGATGATCTCACTTTGCCGTTGTCCCATACCGGAAAGCCTCCTTTGTGATATGGGAATGTTGCAGCCGTTTCAAGACTGCGGTGCTATTATAAGGGAAATTGCAGGGCGGGTAAAACGTATCTTGGATATGCCGGCAATGTTCGTTTGGTATTTCAAAGAAGAAAATACGTTGCGTTTTTGGCGGCTCTGCGGTAGGATAGAAAAAACACGCCGAAAGGAAACTGCCGTGACCCTTCAACAACTCCGCTATGTCACGGCTGTTGCCGGCACCGGCACCATCAGCCATGCAGTGCAGCAGTTCTATATTTCTCAGCCCAGCCTGACCAATGCTATCCGGGAGCTGGAACAGGAAGTGGGGCTGGCGCTTTCCAAGACGGAAAGCTCTGTGGTGAGCCAGACGCTGCTGGAATATCTGAGATCCACCCGACAGCAAAAGGATGCACCGCAGATAAAATAAGAACAAAGAGCGGAGAACGATATAAAAGCCGCTCTCCGCTTTGCTGAATGGAGACGTGCAGTTGGAGCAGGATGGTGGTTCCTT
>DXUR01000326.1 GCA_019417795.1 Clostridiales bacterium
AATCGCCGGTATGAATGATGTCAAGCTCTATAAAAACCAGCTCCTTTCTTCGGATTTGAGCGCATATCAGTCGGAGTAATACTCGTCCGGCTCGTAGTCCTCATCTTCCATGAAGTCCTTGTCGAGATCGTCAATCTCGTCCGCCCAACGGTCGAAGATTTCCTCGGCTTCCTTCGCCGCCTCACGATAGAGGCTCAACCGGTTCTTCTCGAAGGCAGCGAAGGCGGGGACGAACTTGCCGAACTCGCGGATTGCCTTCACATCCTGCGTGCGCATATCTGCGACGCACTGGATGATTTCGGACATCGTGAGCAGATCGTCGATCATCAGCTCATACTCATCCTTGGGGATAGATACGGCTTCAACATCCGCCGCGTCAGCGAAAGGGGTATTCTCGTCGCTGTTGCTGCTTTCGGGAACATCAACCTTGAAGTAGAAACCGATCATATCCACAGATACCTTGGTCATAATCTGACGCGCCTCCTTGACCTTCTCGTCGATGTCCCCCCTCACATGGAGGTAGGCGCGGTGATGCTTCTTGAGGTCGCTTTCCAGTCGGATCAGATCGGTCAGCTCCCACAGAGCCTTAAACAGCGCGGAGGTGTTCTCTCCGTATTCGATAGCGTCCGCATAGGGAATGGTAATCATCTTGTTGTTCATATTCAAAATCCTCCTTAGTTCTGTACGGTTTCTTCTAAGCGGGTGGTCATGATGCGGTAAAGCTGGGTGTCCTTCGGGAAATCGTCCTTGAAGGGAACGATGGTCGAGCCGTAGAAGATCAGCCCCTCACCGGCATTGGAATTGGTGATGTAGTTCTGCTGGCTGGGCGAGATGTTCAGCGCCTTCGAGAGAATCTGCCGGTCGCCGGACGCCTGATTCAGAAGGTAGACAAAATCCGAGTTTTCAAAGATGTTTTCTACCTCGCGGGACGCAAGCAGATCCTTGACGTTCTGCGTGATTCCGGTCGGAATGCCGCCCCATTTTCTGAAACGCTTCCAGATTTCCACGCTGTACGCGGCGGTCTGTTCTTCCTTCAAGAGCAGATGGAACTCGTCCATGTAGTAGCGCGTTGCCTTGTGCTGGGCGCGGTTGATGGTAACTCTGTTCCACACCTGATCCTGAACAATCAGCATACCGAGCTTTTTGAGCTGCTTGCCGAGTTCGCGGATGTCATAGCAGACAAAGCGGTTGTTGACATCCACATTCGTTCTGTGATTGAAGACGTTCAGAGAGCCGTGAACATAGATTTCAAGGGCAGTTGCAATGCGCTGTGCCTCCGGCTCCTTCTGATTTCTCAGAATGTTGTAGAGGTCTTCGAGGATCGGCATTTTCTCCGGCTTGGGGTCTGCAAGAAACTCCTGATAGACCATGCGGACACTGCGGTCAATGATGGTCTTCTCAACCGGCTGCAAGCCGTCCTTGCCGCCGACAATCAGTTCACACATGGAGAGGATGAAGTCGGATTTCAGCGTCAGCGGGTTTTCCTCTTCGGAGTAGTTCGTGTTGATGTCCAGCGGATTGATGTAATCCGTGCTGACCGGCGAGATGCGGATGACCTGACCGCCGAGCTTCTGCACGAGGGGAAAATACTCGGCTTCGGGGTCGCAGACGATGATGTCATCCTCCGTGATGAGGAAGGCGTTCGTCATTTCACGCTTGGCGGAGAAGGACTTACCGGAACCGGGCGTACCCAAGATCAGCCCGTTGGGGTTCTTGAGCTGCTTGCGGTCAACCATGATCATGTTGTTGGACAGCGCATTCAGCCCGTAGTAGAGAGCTTCGCCGCCCTGAAAAAGCTCCTGCGTGGTGAACGGCACGAAAACCGCTGTGCTGGAAGTGGTCAGTCCGCGTTCGATCTCCACCTGATTGACGCCGATAGGCAGAGAGGACATCAGCCCTTCCTCCTGCTGGAAGTCAAGACGCTTGAGCGCACAGTTATACTTTTGGGCAATGGCGGCGGTCTGGAACACCGCGTTTTCGAGCTTCTGGCGATTGGTTGCCGTATTCATGATGAGGATGGTCACAAGAAACAGTCTCTCATTGCGGGTCTGGAGATCCTGCAACAGACGCTTCGCCTCACCGCCGAAGGTGGCAAGATCGGACGGGATGATGTCCATATCGTAGCCGGAGCGGACAGCCTTTTTCTGCTCTTCAATCTTCATCTTGTCGAGGTCGGTGATCTTCGACTTGATGCTCTTGATTGCCTTCGCCTGGTCAATCGTCCGGATATGAAAATTGACCGTGATGTTGCTGTCCATCTCAAGGAAGTCGGCAAGCATACGGTCATTGAGTTCCGGCGCGAGGATTTGCAGGAAGCTCACCGCGCCGATGGTTCTGCCCATCTTGAAGCACTTGCCTTCACGGAAGTCAAAGGAAGTGGGCGCGATGAAGTCCTTCGTGCTGAGTCCCGTCCGGGCAACCATGTCAAAGGAAAAGCGGAACGGCTCATTGGTGTCCATGTTGAACACATCATGAAGCACTTTCAGCCGCTCGTAGCCGGACAGCGGCTCGGTTCTCACACCGAGGGTTTTGAAGTTGTTGAGAATGTCGGTTTCAATGCGTTCGAGCTTCGGTTTTGCCGTGCGGAGGGAGTCTGCCTCAATGCCGAAGGTGATGTACTTCTTCTTGACCAGTCCGTTGTTACCCTTGGTGAGCTGGCTTTGCAGCATACCGGAATACTCGGAGCGGATGTCGTTGAAGGCGTCCTCCTGTGCCGGAATGTTGATGCGCTTGCGGAACTCATTGAGGCTTGCCTTCTGATTGATAAAGGAGAGCTGGACGAAGATCGAGCTGTCGAAGTAGTTCAGAAAGTCGCACCAGTTCTCAAAGATGGCAGTTTTGTCCTCGTTCTGCGCAAGCTGGTAGTTGATGTCCTCAAAGGCGATGGACTTCGTGTAGAGGCGGCTGTTTACCTTGCAGATACCGTCGCGGCACATCTCCACATAGGGAATGGTCTGCTGGGCGGACTTGCGGACTTTCTTTGCCTTCCTGTCCTTTTTCTTCTGCATGACGATCCGCTTCTTTTCCTGAGCGGAAAGGGCATCGCCGTAAACGACGCCGTTTTTGACCGTCATCTTAGGCTTTGCCTTTGCTGTGCTGTTGTTCAAGCTGCAATTCCTCCTGTTCTTTGATTTTCTGCTGAATTTCAGCGTAGAGATTGTTTGTGCGATAGGGACGCACCTTGTCCCGGATGAACATGGACTGTACGATGTGGTACAGATACTTTTCGGCGGGCTGACCGTCCTTCTCGTAAAGCGCGAAGAAGATAAACGGAAGCATGATCACCACCATCAGCATTGCCGCCGTAGACAAGTCGAGATGCGCCTTTGCCAGAAAGAAGATCGGGACGCCGACTGCCGCAGCGATGGAAAAACAAATGAGCTGCCGCTTGGTCAGGTTGAACATGACCTTCGTTTTGACGCGGTTAAGATCCTTCGGGACCGGAACAAATGCCATTGACTGTTTCCTCCTTTCTAAGCTGCTTTTCATAGCGCAGCTTCATTTGTGCGGGATATTGATCCTCCTTCGGCTGACGCTTACCCGTCCAGCGAAGCCCACCCGCTTTGCCTTGACAGATCCAGCCGGAAGCCCGAAGGCTTGCACCGTTTTCACTTTCCAGTGTGTAGGTGATGATGCGCTTATAGCCCATAGCCGCAGCAGCTCTTGCCGCCGCGCCGTAGAGAAAGCTGCAAGCGTTCTTCTCTCCGTTGGTGCATAGCCTTGTAACCTCCAATGTGAAGCCGTCATCCAGATACCGGCTGACGGGACGCCCGGCGATGATCACGCCGACCAGCTCACCGTCTGCTTCACAGCCGATGGAAAACTTGTGACCGGCAACCGGCTTGTGATGCCGGTGATGCTGCCGGACATACTCGTTGGCGTCTCGAAGAGAGATGGGTCTTAGCCGCAGCATGGTGTTTCCTCCATAGGAAGATGAGCTGTGCATTCGACCTCATTGCCCCAAACGTCCCAGCCTTCGGGGGACTGACGGGCAAAAAGCTCCACGCGGGGAAGGTCTCCCATGAGCCGAACAATGCGCTCCCGCGCTTCATCCGGCTTTTTGGAATGCTCTTCGATGTGGCTGAGGATGACCTGACGCACACCGGCGTCAACTCGCTTCGGATGTCCCTTTGTTGCAAGGATGCAGATTTCGGCGTTCGCCCTTGTCCAATACCCCATGCCGGTGAAGAGGTCATCGTTCTTGCGGTTTTGCTTCACCCATACAAAAGCCACGGTCTTATAAGAAA
>DXUR01000327.1 GCA_019417795.1 Clostridiales bacterium
CGCAGGCTCGGTAGCCCGCACGGGTCTGGAGCATGGTAGCCTTCATGTTGATGGCGATGGTCACAATCAGTGATGCAACGATGATGCCGAGGCTCGTCCATAAAGTTGCCATAGTGACGTCCCTTTCCAGCAGCGCCTGAATGACAATGGCAGCGGCAGGAATACGCATGGCGGAGCAGATGGCGCTGACCACGCCCAGCCAGATAGAAGTGACAAACAGTTTGCGGTTGTCTTCACCGCAGAAGGCGAAGAATTTTTTCAGCGTCTGAAGCATTACGCCACCTCCCCGTCGTCTTTGACGCTGATGTGGGCTTCCCACATGGTTTGATAAAGCGGGCAGGAAGCAAGCAGCTCCGCCTGCGTGCCGGTCGCTTCGATCTTGCCTTGATTGACAACAATGATCTGATCGGCGTCCGCAATGGTGGACAGCCGGTGGGCAATGACCAGTAGCGTCTTGCCCCGCACCAGCCTTGCCAGTGCCGACTGGATGACCGCCTCGTTTTCCGGGTCTGTGTAGGACGTCGCTTCGTCCAGAATGACGATGGGCGCGTCCTTCAGCATGGCACGGGCAATGGAGATACGCTGCCGCTCGCCGCCGGACAGATGCCCGCCCGACGCGCCGCACACGGTCTGATAGCCGTTTTCAAGCCCCATGATAAACTCGTGGCAGCCGCATTTTTTCGCCGCATCGATGACTTCCTCGTCGGTTGCGCCCTTTTTGCCCATGCGAATATTGTCCATCACCGAAAGGTCAAAGAGATAGTTGTCCTGGGAAACATAGGCGATGCGCTTCGTACACTCCACCAGCGGAAGTGTACGGATGTCCACGCCGCCCAGCTCAATGGCGCCGTCCTTTACATCCCACAGAGAGGCGATAAGCCGGGCAATGGTGGACTTTCCGCTGCCGGAAGGCCCGACCAATGCGTTGACCGTCCCCGGGGCAACGTGCAAATTGACTCCGTGCAGTACCTCCTTGTCGTGATAGGCAAAGCGGACATCCTTCAGCTCGATGGCGTTATCGGCCGGCAGCCTTTCCGCCGTCCTTGGGCGCTGCATATCCTCACCGGACAACACCTCCGCCACCTCGCCCACGATGGTCGTTACCTGGGCAATGTCATCGGTGTAGGAAAAGGCGGTGATCAGCGGCTGCATGACGCCGAAGGACAGAACGATGACCGTGAGAAACGTCTCCGCCGACAGTGTGCCGTGCATATAAAGGAGGCAGCCCACCGGCAGGATGCCGAGAAGCGTTGAAGGGAGTATCGCCATTCCGGCTACCTGCCCGAACAAACTCCCGCGCATCCAGTCAATGAAGCAGTCCGCGCCTTCCTTTGCGGCGGAGACAAACTTTGCGTAGCTGGTTTTAGACTGACCGAAGGCCTTGATGACCTCAATGCCGCTGATGTATTCCACAGCCGTGTCGTTCAGTGTCTTTGTCGCGGTGACCGTGCGCTGAAACTTCTCGTTATAGCCGCTGAACATGGACATAAAGCAGATAATGCCAAGCGGCACGACGATCAGCATGGAAAGCCCCATGCGCCAGTCCTCGATAAACAGCAGCACCAGTACCGCCAGCGCACCGACGATGTTGGCAGTCATCTCCGGCAGCAAATGGGCAAGGGTGGTTTCAATGGAGTCCACGCGCTCGACGATAATGTTCTTATAGGAGCCGGAGGAATGGTCCAGCACCGTGCCAAGGGGCAGCGTTGCCAGCTTGTCCAGCAGCCGTGTGCGGGTATTGGCCAGCACATGGAAGGTGGCGTGATGGGAGAGGGACGTGGACACGCTGTGCAGCACATAGCGTAGCACCCAGCAGCCCGCCATCCACGCGCAGAGCGTCAGGCAGTACGTCAGCTCCGCCGTGCCGTCTACCAGTGCGGTGATGAGCCGGATGATGATGAAATACGGAATAAGCGAGCAGGCGACGCCCAGCAGCGCCGTAAGGACGCTCAAAGCGTACTCACCGTACCGCCCTTTTGCCAGCTCTGCCAGCCACGAGGCGGCTGAGCGCTTTGGCTCAATTTCTTTCATGGTGAACTCCTTTCGACTGCATTACGCAGCCAGATGCTTCTTCACGATGCCCTTGCCGATAGCTGCTCCGATGAATGCGGCCACGATCACACCGGCCACCAGCACCACGGATACCCAAGACTGTAGCATCTGGGATGCGGCAAGGATGGTGTCCTGACGGCCATCGGTGACCATCTGATCCGCCATCGCTTTCGCAGCAATCGCATAGGGAATGATGGTGCTGCCGAAGGCGGCCATCACCTGATTGATGACATAACTGACGGTCAGCGCCTTTGCATTGCCGTAGCCCATCTTCCACAGCAGCAGCTCGGCAATGACACCGGAGAGAATAAAGAGGATGATGTACGGCAGATATCCGCCCATAATGGCGCGGACAATGCTGTAAATCAGGATCGCACCGGGCTTTTTCACCTTCGTGCCGATGATGAAGTAGACGATGCCCTCCAGCAGGGCGAAAAACACCGGCATCAGAATGATGGTAATGGGCGTTGCGTACAGGACGGAGCTGGCGAAGAAAATGACCACATTGATTAGAGCCAGCAGGACAACGGTGATGATGTCCTTGACTTTCAGTTTATTGGGGTTTGCAGTACTCATGGTAAAGACTCCTTTTTGAATGAAATATGTTTGAACGTCGCAGAGACGGCGATCACAGGATAAGGCCGGCGGCGATCGATGCTGCCAGCAGGACACAGAACACAGCATCCCACGCAGAAAACCGAAGCGACAGATAGTTGCTTTTACGGCGGGTTAAGTCGATGCCCCGTGTTTCGGCGGAGGCGGACAGCGTCTCGGCAATGCGGATGACCCGCAGCGCCATGGGAACGGTCAGAATTTCCAGATACGATGGTAACGCACGCAGCTTTTGCCACGGCGTCACAAATGCGCCACGGGTGCGGATGGATTGCCGCAGTAGCTTCATGTCTCCCGACAGAACGGGGAAGAAGCGGAAGATCACGGCTACGATCATAATGAGCCGTTCCGGCAGGTGCAGATTACGCAGCGCCGCCAGGGTACGGCTGGCTTCATTCCGCCCAATCAGCGTCCGCATGGAAATGCCAACGGCAATGATACGCGGGAACAGCACCAGCATAAAGGAAAACACCGTGCCCGGCAGCATGGCGTTAGCCGCCCACAGCACCCCAAAGCTTATGCCGCCCGCGATTGCCGTTCCGAGCCATCCGTCAGTTGCGGTCAGCAAGATCAGTGCCGCATAACAGGCATAGACAAGGTGATTGTTTGCCGTGGAGATCACGACCAACAGGGCCAGCCAGTAAAGCAGCTTCGTTGCCGGGTGGAATCGTTCTTTATGCTGTTTTTTCGCAGGAGCATCGGAAGGATGGAAGCGCTCCATATATTGCCGTACCGCTTGCAAATCACGTTCCGAATGAACGGGAAATTCTGCCTCTGCATGTCCATCCGACAGCCCGATGCAGCGGTCACACGCACCTACAATCAGCTCCAGATCATGGGTGATGATGAGAACCGTCTTTTCCTTCCGCATTTCCCGGATCAGCGCCGCGCACCGCTCCAGACTTTCCGCGTCCTGTCCTGCTGTCGGCTCGTCCAGTATGACGATCGGCTTGTCGGACAGATACGCCATCATCAGCGCCAGACGCTGCATCTGCCCGCCGGAGAGGGAAAAGGGATGCCGGTCGCGGCAGTCCCACATATCCATACTTTTCAGCAGTGCTTCCGTTTTTGCTTCAAACTCCGGTGTCACCGCATGGCCGTATTGCAGTTCGTGCAGGACGGAGTTGGTGAAGAACTGAAACTCTGCTTCCTGTAGGATGAACAGCACCTGCTTTTGCAGACCCTTAGGCTTTCGCGCTTTGCCGTACAGGAATATCTGCCCGCCGGAGGGATCGTAAAGCCCCGCAATCAGCTTGCCGATGGTCGTTTTGCCACAGCCGTTTGCGCCCACAAGGCCGACGATCTCATGCTCACGGACGGAAAAGCTGACACCAGAGAGGGTATCTCCGGCCTTCCTGCCGTATGTATAGCGGACATCTGAGACGGCAAGCGCCGTCGGCGCGGTTTTCGGTAGCGGCTCTTTCTCCGGCACGGTGATCTCCGCAAGGTCGAGCGTGCGCAGAGAAAGTGTTTGTCTCCGCTCCGCCGAGAACGCCTTTGCCTCTGCGGCAGTGTATTTTCCTTTGATCTCGCCGCCTGCCATGACCCAAAATTCGTCGGCAATGTCGGCAAGATAGTAGAG
>DXUR01000328.1 GCA_019417795.1 Clostridiales bacterium
AGCAGGGCGCTGTGCATCGCACAGCGCCCTGCTTTTATTGTCCTCGTTTAAAATTGTTTTTACGAAGAATTACTGCTCACCCGGAAGGAAAGTACTGTCAAAGCCGTAGGGCAGCAGGTCCCGGAGCGTCAGCTCCAGCGCCTCCCCCTTGCCGTTGAGACAGATAACCTGCATTTCCGGAGCGAATTCCTTCATAAACTGGCGGCACATGCCGCAGGGGTAGCAATAGTCCTCACTGCGGCCGGCGATGACGATGCGGACGAAGTCCCGGTGGCCTTCGCTGATGGCCTTCCCCATGGCGGTGCGCTCGGCGCAGGTGCCTACGGGGTAAACGGCGTTTTCAATGTTGCAGCCGGTGAAAACCGTGCCGTCGGCACATTCCACAGCGGCGCCCACGGGGAAATGGGAATAGGGGCAGTAGGCCCGGTCCAGCATGGCTACGGCCGCAGCCTTCAATTCGTCAAGACTCATGGATAAAGCCTCCTTTTCGTGGTCAGGACGCGGATTTCGGCGTCCATTTCACGCCCCGGTCGGGGCGCACGTCCAGGTCAATGATGTCTCTGGCATCGTAGAACTGGCTGTACCAGCCGATGACCTTGTCGCTGCCCCGGAGGGTGGTGCCATCCGGGTGGAGCCGGTCACAGATCACCGCGCAGATGTCAGTTTTGATTTTGGAGTAGGAGCTGATGCCCACGGAGGCGAACACCCGGAAGCCCTGCTCCTGCAAATACTTGAAAATGGGGCCGGTGCTCTGGACATCATCCCCGTCGGGCCGGGCACCGTGGGGATAGTAGAGAATGGTGGTGGGGCCTACCAGACTGCCCACCTCATCCATCCAGCGCTTGGTGTCCGCCTTCACCCGGTCCAGAGAGGAGGACGCAAGGTTGATGTGGCCCCAGGTGTGACTGCCGAAGGTCCAGCCGGTGCGCTTCAGCTCCGCAATGATGGGCTTCACCGCCTCACATTCCTTCAGACGGTTGGCCTCCAATTCATCATTCCAGACCTTGGTGTCCGTGTTGGTGCGGTAGCCTAAGATCCCCTGATAGCCGGTGAGGCTGAGGCTGCCCTTGGCGCCGAAGGGGGAAAAGTCAGGGTGCTCCCGGACAAACTTATCCAGAATGGTCACAGCGTCCAGATCCTGAGAGATGACCTCGTTGCCCTGAGGATCCAGACCGTAGCTCCAGAGCAGGCCGTCCTTTCCCAGGATCAGCTTGTAGGTAAAGCCATCCTTGAGCATATAGTCATAGTAGTTTACGTCATCATAGGAGAAGATCAGGGGCTTTTTGCCCTCCGGGATGTAGAGGGTGTTCCGGATCATTACCGGCTGGCCGTTGGCGTCGGTGCTTTCGCTCCATACGTCATTGATGTCCACCAGCACATAGCCCCGGTCATATACGCTTTGGAGAATTTTGTCATATTCGTCCACTGTGACCATCCAGTCATCGATGCCGTCGGCCTGACTGTCGCCGTCAAAGGCCAGCTCCGGGTAGGCCACGATGGGGTGGAAGAACAGATGCTCCACCACGCCGTCCCACGGTACATAGGTCACGCCGTCCACGGTGCCCCGGTCAACGGTGGGGGAGGAGATGACGTATGGCTCCTGCTGGGGTTCCTCCGGCTCCTCGGCAGGCTCCGGGGCGGTGTCGGGGGTCTCCGTCTGAGAAGCGTCATCGCCGGTCTGGGCGGGAGGGTTCGGCTGGGCCGTGCCGCCGCAGGCGGTGAGGGAGAGGGTCAGTAAAAGAGCTAAGAAAAGCGTGGTGATACGCCGCATAGAAACCAGATCCTTTCTGTCGAATCGTAGATGTAAGTCTTATTATATCAGTTTTTTGACAGAAAAAGAAGAACAATTCGGTGACAATTTGCGGACAATGCGGGAAAAACCGGGAGTGGCTATGCCACTCCCGGTTTTCTTATCGCTTGTCTCCCGGCTTGAAGATCAGGGCTATCACCACGGCGGAGACTACCGCTGTGGTGATGCCGCCTGCTGTGGCAGACAGACCACCAGTGAGGACACCCAGCCAGCCCTGCTCCGCCACCGCCTTTTCAACGCCCTTGGCCAGCGCGTGGCCAAAGCCCGTCAGGGGCACCGTGGCCCCGGCTCCGCCCCAATCTGCCAATGGCTGATACAGACCCACGGCACTGAGGAACACGCCGGCGACCACATAGCCCGTCAGAATACGGGCGGGGGTCAGCCGAGTGCGGTCGATCAGAATTTGACCCACGGCGCAGAGAAGTCCGCCGCAGAGAAATGCGTTAAGATATGCCATACGCCCTACCTTTCCGTGCTGACGCACACCAGATGGCAGATGCCGGGAATAGACTCCCCCTGAAAACTGGAAGTGGGAGATAGCAGCGCCCCAGTGGGGGCGAAGAGGATGCGCCGCCAGCGGCCCTGCTTCAGGCCGGTGAGAAGATAGCCGTTAAATACCGCTGCGGAGCAGCCGCAGCCGGAACCGCCGGCGTGCATATCCTGCCGGTCCCGGTCATAGAGGAGCATGCCGCAGTCCTCATAGTTTCGGGTCATGTCCACGCCGTCTTGCCGAAACAGGTCCATTACGATCTCGTGACCCAGCTCTCCTAAGTCCCCGGTGAAAATGGCATCATAATCCGCCGGGCCGGTGTGCGTGTCGGCAAAGTAGGCCCGGAGGGTGTCATAGGCGGCGGGGGCCATGGCAGCCCCCATGTTGTTGGGATCGGTGATACCCTGATCCACAATTTTCCCGCAGGTGACGTGAGTGATATAAGGCCCAGGCCCTTGGGCGGAGAGAAGGGTGCAGCCGGCGGCGGTGGCGGTCCACTGGGCGGTAGGGGAGCGCTGGCTGCCATAGGGGACTGGCATCCGGTACTGCCGCTCGGCGGTGCAGAAGTGGGAACTGGCTTGGGCGGCGACGGTTTCCGCAAAGCCGCCGTCAATGAGCAGCGACGCCAACGCCAGTGCCTCTCCCATGGTGGAACAGGCCCCGTACAGGCCGAAAAAGGGGATGCCCAGTTCCCGCAGACCGAAGGAGGAGCCGATACACTGGTTCAACAGGTCCCCCGCCAGTACATAGTCCACATCGCCCGGCTTCAGCCCCGCCTGCTCCAACGCCCGCCGTAAAACCCGACGCTGCATGGTGGCCTCCGCCTTTTCCCACGTTTTTTCGCCGAAAAAGGAATCGTCGCACAGCTCGTCGAAATATTTGGCCAAAGGTCCCTGGCCCTCCATCCGTCCGCCGATGTTGGCAAAGGAGAGGACTGAGGGCGGTGTCTGGAGCGCAACTGTTCGCCTGCCGATCCGTTTGCTGTTCATACCATGCCTCCCAGCTGAAAGTCATGCGAACAGTATGCCCCGTTTGGCGAAATCCATGAGAGGGAGACGAGAAAAACCGGACTGCACGCCGCACAGTCCGGTTTTTTTCTTGCTTATGATATTTACGATTTTTTCTGACGGGCCTTCCGCAGGCGGCTCCGTATGGTTTGGCGGCCCCGCTTTTTGCGGATCCGGATCACCACCAGCATTAGAGTCAAAAGGATCAGAACTGCCAGCAAGACCCACAGCAGAGGACTGGCGGTCCGCTCCTGCACACAGAAGGTGACGGTTTCCCGGTCGGAGGTGAACAGCAGATAGCTGCCGTCCACGGTGCTGTCCTGCTTTTCCCAGCCGCTTTCCGTCTTGACCCAGAGGTCATAGCGCTTGCCGTCCTCCGGGAGCCGGTAGTGGACCGTGTAGGAGATAGCGGTCATATCCGGATCGTCCACCGTGACGGTAACGGCGGTGCCGGTGCGGGCAGTGCCCTTCGCATCTGTCCAGGAGACAGGTTCCGAAGTGTGGCTGACGGTGGCCCGGCTGCTGAAGCTGCCATCCACCAGGATCTGGGGAAGGGTCTGGGTGTCATCCGTCAGGGAGGAGGTGTAAGGTGTGTAGACGGCATCCAGTGTCTGACTGGCGGTGAGATGGGGATAGTCCAGATCAGGCCAGACAGCGGAGAAACCCTTTTTCGCCGGGATCTCCGGCAGGCTGTCGATCCCCCGTCCGTACTGGAAGGGGACTACCGCTACCACCTTGCCGTCCGCCCGGAAGGTCAGTTCCATCTGGGAGAAGGTCTTGGGAACAGTGTCTCCTGCGCAGAGAACATCGAAGGCGGCGGGCTCTGCCTTCCCGGCGTAGCTGATGCCGTCGATGGCACCCAGCGTTTCGTGGGTGAACAGGCAGCCGGTCACGGAGCCATCCTCGTCCACATCTCCCGCGATAGCACCGGTGTAAGC
>DXUR01000329.1 GCA_019417795.1 Clostridiales bacterium
AATAATTGTCGCACCTGCCGGTGTGATGGAATTGGTAGACGTAGCGGACTCAAAAGCCAGTAAGTCTGGCAGTATGAAATCTGATAAAAACCTTGATTTTTCAAGGCTTCCCAGATACAATAAAATATAGCTTTTATAGTGAGTTCTCTCCTTGTTCTCTCCTATGAGAATTTTAGGGAGTTTCTCGATAAAATGTGCCGGTGTGATGGAATGGTAGACGTAGCGGATTCAAAATCCGCCGATGGCGACATCGTGTGGGTTCGAGTCCCACCACCGGCACCATCCTCTGAAACGCTTGATACCTCAGCATTTGAGGCATCAAGCGTTTTTCCTTTTCTCCAACAAGAAGCATCCATTTCGCTCTGTTTTTTCACAGTTCTCTCCGCAGTTCTCTCCACAATCCTCTTTCAAACGCTTGTGCTGATGCCTGGTTCAATGATAACAACATTGCTCATCTTCGATGCTGAAGTGTTTTTTGACGATGTGTCCAGATGTGCGTAGATATTTGCGGTCGTGTTATAGCTACTGTGTCCAAGCCACTCCTGTATATCCTTCATTGGCACGCCATTTTTTAGCAGCAGCGAAGCGCAGGTATGTCTCAAGTCGTGAAAGCGAATATTGCGCAAGTGATTTTTCCTCAAGATGAGCTTGAAATGCTGTGTTACATAGTTCGGCTGATAGGGTGCTCCCATATCGTTTACAAAGATATACTCGCTTTCTGTATAACAATTTCCACACAGCTTCTGACAGTATTCCTGCCGTACTTTCATACGCAGCAAAAGGTCGCGGTATTGCGGAACCAACGGCATTGAGCGGCAGCTTGACTGATTTTTTGTACGATCCTTTTCGACCGTGATGGTCGTCCCATCGCACATACACTGAACAACTGTATGGTCAATCGTAATTAGATTGCTCTCAAAGTCGATCGCCCTCCACCGGAGTCCCATGATCTCACTTCTTCGCAGGCCATAAAAGGCTGCCATTAGAACAGGGAACTCGCAAGGATCACCCTTCACCGCCTGAAAGAGCGTTTCTAGTTCCGACACAGAATAAAATGCTCCAACATACCTTTGACTCTTTGGCCGCTCCACATTATCCATCGGATTCGAGGCAATTAAATCGTGTTTACGAGCATACTTCATTGCCTTATGGATATTCGCATGAAAACGCTGAACCGTAGTTCCTTTTAGGTGCAGTTCATTGAAGCAATAGCTGTAAAAATTCTCCACATCCAGCGCAGTCAGCTCTCTGAGCAGTATTCTTTGTCCACGAAAATATGGGACAATTCGCTTTTCAACATTGTTTACATATCCCGCATATGTATCTACCTCCACAGAGTTCTTGATGATACCCAACCACTTGATCATGTAGTCAGAAAAAGAAATATCTTCTCTGCTGATCACGGGAGATACTGCACAAGGTGATGCAGCATCTTTATAGGTGCATCTGGTTTCGGCTAACATTTCTTCCGCCAACTTTGCACTTTTCTTCCCAGTTGCCGGTATCCCTTTTGAAATCCATTTGGACTTGCGATTGCCATCTTCGGATTTCAAATTCAGCACCATGTAATAGTAACCTTTTTTTGTTTGCAGATGACCCGCTACCATGTTGTTCCTCCTTTTTGTAGCGGTACAACCTATCTGTCAATGGCAGATCAATTATACCATAAGCAGCTGTTCTCTCCAATGTGCCTATAAACTTTATTTTGAAATCCTTGCGCCGAAATTTTGCCGTCAGCCAAGCAGATACTCGATCACGCAAATCTTTGGTATCTTAAATGACTTACCAATTTTCAGATGGTGAATCTCACCATTCCCCAACAATTTGTAAGCTGTTTTCATGCTGATTCCGCCCAACATGATGCACATCTGCCTAACGGATACCACATCAGGATATTCTGCAAACAGCTTTCCTTGATACGTAAGAGCCATGACACAACTCCTCTCTCAAATAATATTGATTGACAGGCAAACGACAAAGGAGATGCCCCCGTTCGTCGGGGGCATCTCCTTTTTATCAGCCTAATCATACCATAGTGTCATATGACACTTCAAGTACATCGGCTCGGACATTTTTAGGACATTTTCAAAAATCAGACTTGAAACTGATCGGAATATGCATACATCTCCACGAGGTTTTCAATGGCAGTACGCTTGATCCGGTCGATGGTGCGGTAGGTCAAGCCAAAGCTGGCAGCAACTTCCTTCGTGGGAATTCCGTCCACAAACACCAGACGAATCACCTCAGCCTGCCGCTTATCCAATAGGCCAATAAAATATGTCAGGCGTCTCTGCTCACATTCCAAGGCAAACAGTTCCTTTGCAATTTCGTGTGCTGACTCTGCATTCATGCGTTCCGCCTGTTCTTCGTAATTGAGCGCAATGTAAAGGGTCTTATTGGAAATATGTCCCGCACTATGCCCAAGACTATCGTCATGTCTGAAATTCATGGCTTCAATCTGTTCTGCACGGCTGACTGTGGTCGGGTGCTCCAAATTATACCGAAGCACCGCAATCTTGCGTTCACGCTCGTTATAGCTCTCCAACAGCTTCAAAACGTACTTACTCATAGCGCTTTCCTTTCTGTTATAGATTTTTGATTGCCATGAGCGCTGCAGGCGGAGAACGGCAGCGAATCTGTCGGTTGCCTGATATGGCAAAGCAAAAGGCACTTTCACGGATATCATAACCCGCGAAAGTGCCTTGAGAAAATATGGAGTTATCCCAACTACGGAAGCGCAATGATCCATGGTTGAAATCAGAATCGTACAGAAGCCGACGCACACTCTCCCTGTGCGGCATCCCGTACTGAACGGCTGTCAAGAATATCTCTGCTGGCTTGTCCTCCGGAAAATATGCGTTTAATATCCTGCCAATATGCTGCAAAAACTCACATAGAAGTGCCGTAGCATACGTCTTGCGGTAGAACTTCATCCGCCGTTTATGGAGAAGATACTGCAATCCGTATGCTACGAAGGCATCATACAAAGTCTCCTTCCGTTAATGAAGTATAGAACACCTTTGTATGCTGAATTAACGCATTCATACTTGTCATACTGCATTATAAGATTATGTCGAGGTGAGTTATAATGCAGGAAGCGAAGATTAACTTAGGCAGGGTCGTTCGCATAGCCCGTAAGCGCAAGCGGATCACGCAGGACTACCTTGCAGAAAAGGTCGGGGTTCAGCCACGAACGATTCTGGAAATAGAGAATGGCAGGGGAAACCCCCGTTTTGAAAATCTGTTTGTGATGGTTCGCCTGCTGGACATCGCCCCAAATGATATTTTTAATTACGATTGCGGTCTGGCGCAGGATACCGAACAGCTTTTTCAGGAGTTGTCCAGTTTTAGTGAAGAGGAACAGCGCATGGCTGCAGCTGCCGCCAGAGCAGTGCTGCAGCAGATCCGCTATGAGAAGGAACACTGCAAAGAAGAGGTTTCAAACAAAACGAACGGCTGAGAGAAGGTAAACGCCTCTCCCAGCCGTTTTGCATGATGGCTTATAGCAGCGTCTATCTTTACTTGATCATTTCGGGCTGCTTCACTTACACATCAAAATGCGATATATAAAACTCTTTTGTGTCTCCTACTATACTTATTACGATGAAGTCCTCCTATTTTGGACGCTTCCAGAAAAGTTATCGCCTTTTCTTTTATTTTCAAGCGGCTCCCCAGTACAGACCAGTCATAGGCTTCAAACCGATCCAATAGGGGGGAAACTTGCTCTTCGAAAATCCGTTACAGCATTTTTACAATACTCGCGCAGGATATGGCAATCATATCAGTAGCCTTCATTGACAACTTCCCAATGGCCATTGACGAACTCTAAAAAGATCGTTCGATCAGGCTCCTGCACGATGCCGCCTCTGCTCACGCAGACGGAGAAAGAAATTTCATTTTCTGTCTGGCTCTTCAATTCCAAAGAAACAACTTCAAAGACTGTATTCTCATAATAGGCTCTGGCTGCTTCATCTGCTATTTTCAATTCTTCATTTCAATTGTACTTATTATATCATATATGTATAACAAAAGTATCGTTGAAATATTGCACATATCTATGTAATCAAGCGGCTTGCACCACTTAGTCGGATTACCTGCTCCGACAGCAGGTTTTGGGTTTAACCAAAGAGGCCGGAGAACAGGATAACCAGAGTGATGCCGATGAGAGCCACACCGCCGGCCATCAACTGTTTTATCCCCAATTAGGTGTAAAACTCTGCTCGATGGCGGGCGGCGGCGTAC
>DXUR01000033.1 GCA_019417795.1 Clostridiales bacterium
CGGAATTGGAACCGGCGTCCGGGTACGCCATCAAGGAGCCTGCCACGCAGGAATGTTTCGTCGCCGGTGGTGAGAGCAAAGTCCTGACCTTCGAGAACACGCCCCTTTCCGCCATCATCATCCGCAAGGTGGACAGCGAGAGCGGTCAGCCGCTGGAGGGTGCGTGGTTCCGCATCCGCTACCTTGGCGGCACCTCCGGCACCGGCGGTACTGTGGTCGGAGAGATCAAAACCTCGCAAAACGGGACCGCCATTTTAACGGGCCTCGCCGCAGGCACTTACGTCTGCGAAGAGATCTCCGCGCCGGACGGGTACGTCATCACCGACGCCACGGAAACGGTCTATCTCTCCGGTAAGGATCAGGACGTCATTACCGTGACCTTCGGCAACGATAAAATGGGTTCTCTGCTCATCGTCAAAAAGGACGCCGTGACCGGCGCTCCCATTTCCGATGTGGAGTTCTTCATCACCGATTCGGATGGCAGCGTGATCGGCAATGCCAACGGAAAGTATGTGACCGATAGCGCGGGCACCATCCGCATTGACGGCCTGACCCCCGGCATGACGGTCATCGCCCGTGAGGTGCAGGCAAAAGACGGCTACATTCTGGACGATACCCCGCAGAGCATCAAGATCAAACGCAATGCCGTGATGACGCTGGAGTTCCGTAACCAGCCCAAGGGCGGCGTGCTTGTGAAAAAGGTTGACGCTGTGACGAACGCTCCCATCTCTGACGTGGAGTTCCTTGTCACGGATTCCGACGGCAATCTCATCGGCAACGCCAACGGCAAATATGTGACGGACAGCGCAGGCACTTTCACGATTACCGACATCGCCCCCGGCACCACGCTTGTCATCAAGGAAACCCGTGCGAAGGCGGGGTATATTCTTGACGATACTCCGCAGACGGTCAAGGTCAAATCCAACGAAGTCACCACCGTAGAGTTCCGCAATCAGCCCAAGGGCAATCTCATCATCGTAAAGCAGGATTCCGTGACAAAGGAGCCACTGGAGGGCGTTCAGTTCAAGATCGTCTATGCGGATGGCTCGTATGTAGATGCCGAGGGCGGCACGCTGTCCTCCAACGGCCTGTACTGGACGGATAAGGAGGGCAAGATCACCCTCTCCGGCATTTCCGGCACCGTTGTGGTGACGGAGGTTGAGACGATCCCCGGCTATACTATCGACGAAAACAGCCGCACGCAAACCGTTACCATCAATCCCAATGATACCCAGACGCTTCACTTTTACAACGATCCCGTGGGCGGCGTGGAGATTATCAAGGTCAATGCGGATAAGACCTCTCAGCGCATTCCCAACACTACCTTTGAGATTCGCAAGGTGGACGATGCGCTGGTGGACACCGTGACCACAGGGAAAAACGGCAGCGTGTTCTGCTCTTTGCCGGATGGCGCTTACTACGCCGTTGAGGTCGAGGCAGCGGATGGCTTCCGACTGGATAATACGCCCCATTACTTTGAGGTCAAGGGCGGCAAAACCACCACGCTGACCGTCAAGAACAAGGCGTTGTCCGGCATCCTCATCCACAAAATCGACAGTACCACTGGCGAGGGCATCTATGGCGTAACCTTCCTGCTCTATGACGGCAATAAGAATCCCATGGGACAGTATGAATCCGATCAGGACGGCTATGTTTACATCACCGACCTTGAAAAGTCCGGCCGCTACTATATCCGTGAGCTGGAAAACGAGGGCTACCATGTGGACAAGCAGCTCAAGACCGTCTATGTAACGGCAGGCAAAACCATTGAGATCGAGTGGGAGAACGAGCCTGTTACCGGTCAGATCCAGATTTATAAGTACGCCGCTGAATATAACGAAGTCACCGGCACAGCACCCGGCACGCCGCTGAAGGGAGCAGTCTATGAGATTGTCAACGCCCGCAGCGGCAAGGTGGTGGACTATATCACCACCGATGCCCGCGGCGTTGCGGCCAGCAAGGCGCTGCCGCTGACCCGTTATCAGATTCGTGAGGTCACAGCGCCTGCGTATTGGCAGGTGTCCTCGGAAATGTTTGATGTCACGCTGGAATATCCCAGTCAGATCATCAAGCTGTCTGCCTACGATAAACCTTCCTCTCTGGGCGTTACGATCACCAAGCGCGGCAATAGTGCTGTGATGGCTGGCAGTCAGATGCGCTATGACTTCACCGTTGCCAACACCAGCAATGTGCCGCTGGAGTCATTCTTCTGGCATGACCGCATTCCAACGGATATTGCCAACGCAACCGTGCTGAGTACCGGCACCTACAGTGCGCGGCTTACCTACCGCATCCTCTATAAGACCAACTACAGCGCAAGCTATCAGGTGTTGGCATCCAATTTGCTGAGCAGCAACAACTACAGCTTTGCCCTAAACGCCATCCCCATGCAGGCAGGTGAGGTGGTAACCGACATCTATTTTGACTTCGGAACCGTGCCGGTGGGCTTCCAGTCCGTGGCGAATCCCACTCTGAGCGTGATGGTCAAGGGCACGGCGGTCAATGGCTACCAGATGGTCAACCGCGCGGATGCCGGCGGCAAATATCAAGGCACCTGGCAGACCGCAACAGCCAACTGGATCACCATTGTCCGCAAGATCGGCACTACCCCGAAACTGCCCAAGACGGGATATTAACTACTGAAAGGCGGCAACCAGCTTTACGCTGGTTGCCGCCTGCTATATACAAATTATGCTTCAATCATTGTGCGGAAATCGACTTGATGAGTACCGTTGTCAGAACACGCTGGCTTTCTCTGCTGCAGGATTCACAAAACTGATTTTTCATTGCAAAATCGACCGCAGAGGAAATGCGCCGAAGATCCTCAGAATCTAATGTATCCGCTGCAAGATGCTGCCATACACGGGAATAGGCCTTTCTTAGGTTTTCTGATATATGATTACCAGAAAAAAAGGAGTCGAGAACTCCTTCAATCATTGCAATTTCCTCGCTCGTAAATATCAAAGCTATCACCCCATAACGATTTAATTATAACGAAACAATACCTTGATTGCAAGGACACTTTTCTTGGCTCGTACAATGAGTAACGGCAAATATCAAAAAATCTATTTTACTATGCAGCTTAGCTTTATTTTCATATGACAAAAAGATCGAAATTCCCGATTCCAGTATTCTCTCGTAAAAAGGAGCCGCTTTCTATGATCAGAAAATGCTACAAATTCTACACACTTATTATGACCCTGATGTGGGTTATGGCCGCGATGACCGCATCAGCCTTTGCCGTAGACGATATGTGGACTGTTGCCAACCGCATTATCGTAGATGTTTACACAAAAATTGTCGGCATCAGTACGGTGCTGGCAGGTTTAATGTCCGCCGTTGCCGTGATCGGCGCAAAGATTTCAAATAATCAGCATAAGACCGATCAGGCGTGGGATTGGCTCAAGCGCATTTGGGTCGCATGGGCCATTATCAACGGCATCGGCGCTTTTATCGCCTATGTTGCACCGCTCTTCAGCGGCCTTGCTACTCTGACGCCGTAATGAGGGCAAAGCTCCGGCGCAAAGGAGGTGTCCCCGTTGCTTGAGCTTATTTTTCAGGGCTTTCTCGAATGGGCCTATGGGCTCGCTCTGGAATGCTGGCAATATTTCTCTACGGCGCTGCTGGACATTATGAGTATGGATTTTGCATATCTGAAAAGCCACGCTCCCGTTGTGGACGAGATCATGCAGATCCTTCTGGCAGTCGGTTGGGCGCTCCTGATCGGCAATCTGGTTTTTCAGGCGCTCAAAAGTATGGCGGTGGGGCTTGGCTTTGAAGGAGAAGATCCAAAGCTGCTCTTTGCCCGCACCTTCGTTTTTGCGTTTTTACTGCTGGCAAGTCCGCAGATCTGCGAGATCGGGCTGAGTATGACGTCAAAGATCATTGAGCTGCTCCAGATTCCTGACGCAGTTAATGTCACATTTGTAGATGAGAGCGTATTCGGAGCCATAGGTGCAGCATGGCTGCTGGTCATTATTTTCGGCATTATCGTGATGTTCAAGGTGTTTAAGCTCCTTTTGGAGATTGCGGAGCGGTATGTCATCCTCGCCATGCTTACGATCACAGCGCCGCTGGCCTTTGCTATGGGCGGCAGCAAAAGCACCTCGGAGATTTTCACAGGCTGGTGCCGGATGTTCGGCAGTATGTGCCTTTTGATGGTGACAAATGTGATTTTCTTCAAAATGCTGCTGTCTGTTCTTGCCACAGTTCCCAGCGGTTTAGATGTTCTCCCGTGGATCGTGCTGATCCTTACGATTGTCAAGGTCGCACGGAAAGCAGACGCCATTGTAACACGCATCGGCTTAAATCCCGCTATCACCGGCGACTCTCTGGGAAGAGGACTCCCCGGCACGCTGACTTATATGGTGGTTCGCAGTGCGGCTTCTCAAATTACAAAGGCAGTGGGCAAGTCCGCAGGAAACGGCGGCAAAGGCGCTGCGCCCAACGCGCCGTCCGGCGGCCCCCGCATGGGCGGGCCCGGCGGAGGTCATGGCAACACGGCGGAGTATGTCCGGCAAAGCAACACAAATCAAAGCACATCACAGAAATCGTCTGATGCGCAAAGCGCCTCAGTACATACAGGTGCGCCGCAATCACCCTCGCAGGAAAAGTCCGCCCCATCTGCTGCGCAGGACAGTATGCCTAAAAATTCGACAGCGCCAAGGCCCTCGCAGGAACGGAAAAGTTCTGTTCCTCTCGGCACACGCCGCTCTCCGACACATATCAAGGCTGCGGCAAAGATACCGCCTGTCGGTGCGCAGAATGCATCCGGCAGACCCGGTACGGCAGGAAAAGATGGCGCTTCGGCACGCTCTAGTGTGGCGGGAGCGGCAGAGACTCTTCAAAGCGGCGTGCGCTCCGCAGCCTCGCAGCGCATGAGAGTACATTCGCCAGAGACAACGCAGCCCGGCCGTGCAGGAACGTCGGCAGCACCATCCGCTTCCCGTATGAGTCAGATAAACGCACAAAAAGTACAGGGTGGAGCAACTGGTCAGGTGACGCAGGCCGCAGAGCACACAGGGATCACGGTGGGACAAACCACCGTGAACACTTTGCAGGACAACTCTCCAAGACCTGCGGCGGGGATTGGTGGCGCGATGCTTACCACCGCCTCTGTTCGCGGCGGAATACAGACCGTGCAGCAACATACACCCAATGCGCGCTATACGCAGCGGCCACCCAAGCAGCCAACCGGTCAGGCATCGCCGCCTCGGGCGGAAAGCCCGCACCCCGGCACCGCAGGAATGCAAAGCGCCGTTTCTGCGCAGCGGCCGTCTGGAGAACCGCGACCCGGCAGGAATGGTATTCCAAGCCGCACGGCAGTTTCTCCGGATGCACGGCAGCATAGTCCGATCCGGCAGGAATCGCGCAGTGCTTCCGCAGCCGCCGCGCCGACACTCAAAGGGACAGCGCCTAACCGACACCCCGACCCGGCAGGAACGGCGGCAGGCGTCCCATCGGCATCACAGTCGCGACAGACAGTCAGACCGTCCGCACCTTCTGCGAAAAGCAGCGCGCAGCCCGGAAAGAAAGCGGTATCCACAACTGCGGCACTCAAAGGCAGTGTAAAGGCAGACGGCGATGTAAAACCGTCAAGAAAACAGCGGGGTAAGAAGCATGGATGAGAAAGACAATTCCCGATCTTCCCTTCAAACGGCGGCTGATCTTGGCCGTGCCGCAAAAGCAGCCTACCGGATTGCGCAGGCTGCTGCGGTGTCTGGTGTTCACGGTGCCGCTGCCGCTGCGGTAAAAGAAACCGTTCCGGCCCTGGTAAAGTTTCTCCTTGTCGTTCTGCTCATCATGATCGTGATCCCGATGGTAGTATTTACAGCGCTGCCCAATATTTTTTTCGGCTACGATTCCTCTGATACCGCTTCGGTGATCCATATGACGGAACAAGCCATGCGTATAGGCGGGGCGTATATGAGTCTGGATGATTTCGAGCGAACGCAGATCGACTCCATCGTAACCGGTATTGCGGCGGAATATGAGGCGGATGGAACGGCAATTGACCATATTGAAGTCAAAAACACGATGAAAGAGGATGACCTGCTCTGGATCATTGCAATCAATTCCGCCGCCTATGAGCAGGATCTGGACGCCATGAGCGCGGAGCTGATTCAGAATTTCTGCCAATCCACCCTGTCCTATCAGCCATCGCTTTCTCTTCTGGGTGGCAGCACCTCCGCAACGCTGGAGGTAGAGATCAAGCGGATCGATCCGGAAGAGTTGATGGAGCAGATGGGCTTCAATGAGGATGCCAGACAGTGGGCAGGCGCCCTCTTTGAAACGCTGAAGGATAGCGGCGCGCTTGAGAAGTACGGCGGGTACTTCAGCGCCTACCAACCGGATTACAGCGGGGATGGCTCCTATTCCGGCGATATTCAGCATGGTACAAGCTATGATAATGACATTGACATTTCCCGTTTTGTCAGCCCGTCTACGAAAAATAATCTCGACCTTGCCGCCTATGCGGTGCAGGCGTGGGAGAACAACTGGGGCTATGTGTGGG
Organism: Clostridiales bacterium; assembly: GCA_019417795.1. The sequence continues at coordinate 6,515 of DXUR01000033.1, forward strand.
GAACTTACGGCAATATTCTCACAGAGTCCCTCTTTGCCTATAAAAAGCAGCAGTACCCGGACGGAGTCGGCAATTACGCTGATTTTATTGAAGCAAACTGGCTGGGACGGCGCACGGCAGACTGCATCGGCCTGATCAAAGGCTATGCGTGGCTGGATGCTTCCACCATGCGCATCGGTTATGCCGCAAACGGAATGCCGGATTACGGTGCGGATCAGATGTATCAGGCGGCAAAGAATGCCGGCATTCAAGGAACAGACTACGGCACGGTATCCTCCATGCCGGAAATCCCCGGACTGATGTTATGGAAAAGCGGACACGCCGGCGTTTATATTGGCGGCGGTTACGCAATAGAAGCCATGGGAACGCGAAAAGGTGTTGTGAAAACCGAAGTCAGCGGACGCGGCTGGCAGGGGTGGTGTAAGCTGCCCTATATCGACTATCTGGAGGTGGAGTAATTGGCAGAGACAACCTATTTACGCTATATACGGCTGAAATGCGGCATTACGCTGATGGAATTGGAAGAGCACAGCAGCTTCAGCAACCAGTATTTGAGCCTGCTGGAACTGGGCAGGGCAAACTGTACGCCCAGAAATGCGGAAACGCTGGACCGTGCCATGCTGGATATCATTCTCTCCCGTGCAGAGGAGCTGATGAAGCTGGCACAGATTTGCTATGAGCACAAAGGACATCTGTTAGATGCCGTGGAGGTGGATCCGAATGAACTATGAGGTCTATCACATTCCTACCAATTTTACAGATGCAGGCCGCGTTATGGGACTCTTTGAGCTGCGGAATCTGGTGGAGGCTGTCCTCCTGACGCTCCCGGCACTGTATCTTTGCATTGCTTTTCTTCCGCTGGATCTGACTCCGAAAATCATAGTGACGCTGACGATCATTGTGCCGCTGGGCGGCTTTGGGCTGATCGGCATCAGTGATGACAGTATGACACGGTGGCTGGGAAGCTGGTGGAAATGGCGGAGATCCCGCCGGATTATCTTATTTCGAGGGGAGGTCAGAAAATGAATCTCAAGGAACTGATTTTTGGCGAAGGCGTCCATACCGGCGGCAGCGGCGGCGTATACCGTGACAGCGTGCAGGCGTGGCTTCCAATCAAAAATATCATCGGCGGCGTAGTCATCACCAAAGATAACCGCTTTGTGAAGATCATGGAAGTGCTGCCTGTCAACATCTATCTGAAGTCTGCCATTGACCAGCAGAATATTATCTCGTCCTTTGCATCGTATTTGCAGATCGCGCCGGATGAACTGCAGATGATCGCCCGCACGCTGCCCGCGGACACGCAGGCGTATGTAGAGCAGATGCAGCGCTATGCAGAACAGGAGGAGAACGAAGCGTGCCGGGAGATGATCGAGGATAACATTCGGGAGATCGGTCATGGCATCGCCGGCGGCGCCATGCGGCATCGCTTTTTCCTTGTGTTTCAGTATGAACCCTCCATGCGGGCCAAGCGCAACACGGTGCAGGCCATCATCCAGCGGCTCAACGAAGAGGCCGACACCGCAAGGCGGTATCTGGATCTATGTGAACTGGAGGTATTGGAGCCTCAGTATTCCGATAATTTTGTGCTCAAGCTGCTCTATGAGATTTTGAACAAGAAAACCAGCCAGCGTGTGCGTCTGCCGGAGGGCGTTTTCGATATGACAACGGCCGTTCACGGCATTTATGAGGAGTAAGACGATGCAAGTAAAGAAAAAACCGAAAAAAACTGCAAAAGCAGTTCCAGAGAAGTCCAGAAAGAAAAAACAGCCTGGGGAGGGTCAGATCAAAAAGCAGCCTTTTTTGAAGCGGATGCTCTTTGGCGAGGAAAAGCCGGATCTCAGTGAGCTTGAAGCAGGCTCCACCACCATTCTTGACATTCTCTCTCCCACCACGGTGGATACAAAAAGCCGTGACTACATCATCGTAGACGACGTGTATCATGCTTATCTCTATATCACGGGCTACGGTTACACCACCACGGTTGGCACCTGCTGGCTTGCGCCTTTGGTGGAGGCTGGCGAGGGGATCAACCTGAGTTTTCTCGTCAAGCGTCAGCCCAAGGAAAAGATCCTCTCCAAAATTGCTCAGACCACCATGGTCAACCGCTCCCGTATGCGGGATGTAGGCGATACGCGGCAGGACTACGAGGAACTGGATAGTGCGATCAGCTCTGGCCTCTATCTCAAGGATGTAATGAACCGGCAAGGCGAGAATTTCTATTATATGCACACCTTGATCGAGGTGACGGCACCTGATCCTGAAACGCTGGAACAGCGCGTCACAGAGGTGGAGAAGTTGTGCGTATCCGTGGATATGATCGCACGGCGCTGCGACTATAAAAACGAGCAGGCGTTTCTCTCGGCCCTTCCCATTCTGGCGCTTGATCCGGATATTGAGCGTAAGGCACGCCGCAATGCGCTGACCTCCGGCGTAGCGGCGGCCTTTCCGTTTGTTTCCTATGAGCTGAGCGACCATGACGGGATCTTTCTGGGACTGAACCTCTACAACCGCTCTCCGGTATTTCTCAATCCCTATGATGATTATAAGTACACCAGCGGCAACTGGTGGATCGGCGGCTCTACCGGTGCAGGCAAGACGGTGACGCTGCAATGTCTCGGTGGGCGGCTGCGGGAACAGGGCAAGCGGGTCATCATCATCGTTCCCAAGAAAGGGCATGAGTTCCGCCCCCTCTGTGAGCGTCTGGGCGGGCTGTATTTGCGAATGTCGCCGTCCTCCAAAGACTGCCCGAATCTGATGGCGATTCGGCGGAAATCGCTGGACTCCTACGCAAAGCTCAAAAATATCGCCGCGCGGGATGACTCTGTGCTGGCAGACAAGATTGCGCAGCTGATCATCTGGTTTTCTCTGAAGAAAAAGGATCTGAGCGAAGAGGATAAGAGCCGCCTTGACTCCTCGCTGGTGGAGGTTTATAAGCGCTACGGCATCACCTTCGACAACAGCACCATTGTCGATGAGAACGGAAATTTCCGCACCATGCCCATTCTCTCGGACTGGTATGAGATTCTTTATCAAGAGCAGGACACGCGGCATCTGGCAGTAGTGCTCTCTCGCTATGTCACCGGTTCGGCTGCGGCAATGGCAGGCCGAAACGACATTGAACTTAACAATAAGTACATTGTCCTCGACCTCTCTGGTATGCCGGATGATATGATCGCGGACGGCACCTTCTGGGCCACCAGCATCGCCTACGACCTCATTATGAACTGTGAGGACGAACTCTCGGCGCTTCTGGCAGACGAGTTATGGAGTCTTGTGGGTGCTACGGCAAACCCGCAGGCGGCCGGGTTTGTGCTGGAAATGGTAAAGACCATCCGTGGCCTTGGCGGGATCGCAGTTACCAGCACCCAGGGAATGCAGGACCTTTTCAGTCTGGAGGGCGGGAGTTACGGCAAAGGAATCCTCGATTCCAGCCGCATTAAACTGGTTATGCAGATGGAGGAGCAGGAGGCACGGCTCATTCAGGATAAGCTGAACCTTTCCGAAGATGAGGTTCGGCAGATCACCCGCTTTCGGCGCGGCGAGGGACTTCTCTGCATCGGCTACAACCATGTTCCCATTGCGTTCCACACGACACCAAAGGAATATGAAGCCATTACCACTTCACCCACCGATCTGCGCATAAAGCGAACGGGGCAAATCGATGAATGATCTAAAGCGGGATATGATGCGGATTCAGGAGCTGATCGGCAATGCCTTCCGACAGACCGGCTCTCTGGTTGCCCTGACAGACGGCGGGCAGATGAATCCAAACAAGCTGCAAAAGACATTGGAGCAGACGATGGAACAATTTGAAGCAGCCACTCTGGAACTGCGAAAACTCTGCGAGCGGTACGCACCGGGAAGCGGGGGCTTTGCGAAAAAGCCGATTCTGCCATCCATGGACGTAACGGGCAGCGTGGAGGCCTTTGGCTATGGCTGGCTCCATATCACGATCAATACGCTGCTGCCCCATTGCCGGTATCAAAGCCCAAACTGGCTCAGCGATACCATTCGGCGGCTGCTGGACAGCTATGAGGCGTGTGGAAAGGAATTGCCGTTTTTTGAGCGGGCCATGCTGATCATTGATGAGCATACCGCCATGGAAGGCCGGCATATTTTCGATCAGGACAACAAGGGGTGGAAGGCGGTCAGCAACGCCATCAAAGGAAGACTTATTCCGGATGATGACCAGCATACGCTGGCAGTCGCCCTTCTTTCTACGGCAGTGCAAAGCCAGGAGTGCTGTCATATCACCGTCCTGCCCCTGTCCGATGCTCATGACTTTTTCTCCGCACATTCCAGTGACTATGCCCTCGGAAACTTCTATTTCGGTGGATGGTGCTGATGGGCAAAGCAGGTGAAAAAGCTGCGAAAACACCCAACAGATTGCTGCCTGATTTCAAGCGCCTTGGAGCTGCTTTGCAGCGCGGCTGGCCTGTTGGGTGTCAGCGGGCTTGGAAGGCTTGAAACAACAGCTTTTTTGAGAAGTGTTTTTGGCCGGTTTTCGCATACTGACCTGTCTACTATGTGGGGGCAACAGGCTGCGCCCACATAGCGGCTCGTAAGGACGCCGAAATTGTTCTTGCGCCGTTTTCGGCGCAAGGGCGATTTCGGCGTTCGCAGGAATTGGGAAGGGAGTGGTTCATGTGTGCTTATGAGCGTAAGAGATATGGATGTTCTGAGGCTTCTCTGCTGGTGTCAAAATGTGCATCCCGATGATTTGAGCAGTATCTCTACAGAAACAGAGCGTGAAAACTTGATAACGCTGGGCTTGATCAAACGCCATCAACGAAGTGACACGCTGCTTCTCACAAACGGCGGTAGAGCCTTTTTGCAGGCAGCCTTAGAGGGTGATGTTCCAAACTTGACGCTCTCGTACCATGATGCGGCGATTGAGCGGCGTGTGCGGCTTTCCTCTCTGATGATGACTGCTTACCATGCGGGGATCAATGTATTCACAATAACAGCGAACAGTCTGGCGGAGCCTTCCACGCTGTTTATTACTGCGATTACAAGAAGCCGCGGACACAATCCATGGGGCAGCGCCCGCGTCGGGGCAATTGCACATCTGGGCAGCACTTACTACGCGGTACATTATATCTATTCTGGAATCGGCCGCATGGCGGTCAATGACGAACTGGCAGCGTTTCATAATCACACCAATTTCGGCAAAGACACGCAGCGCGCCTTTCTTTTTGCCGGAGCTTCCTACGCTGACATCATAGAGGAACTCAAGGCGCGTGATGAAAAGCGGGATGCCAAGTTGATCCGATACAGCGAAGCCTATCGGGGACTTCACTATCCCGTCCATCTGCTCTCCTGTGATGAAACAGGCGCGCGTCAGCTTCAAATTATGGCTGTTCCGGACTACCGCATGAAGATTTCAAAGCTGATGCTGCGCTCTGCTTACCGCCCTCCGCCGGAGGATGCTCCCGCATGGGATGCCACCTACCAGAACCGTCCCTTCGTCATTGGAGCGGATATGAACCTGCGGCGGATCGACGCCGCCATCGCAAGCGCAAAAAAGAGGGGATGCCTGCCGATTTCACTGGCCGCCTTAGACGCTCAGGGTGACGCGGTGCTGCTGCGGCGCTATAAAGATACCGGCTACGCCGTCATCTATAAGGTGACAGAGAGCGTTCTGACGGAGCTGTTTGGCCGTCCGCCGTCGCTCTATCTTCCCCCTTGCACACAATATCTGACGAAGAAAGGAGCCGTGGTGGATGCCCCGCTTATCCAAGTTGATCGAAAAGATAGAGGATCGCCTCGCAAATAAATGGGGCTGCTGGTATGAACGAAATAAGGCCCGCGTGCCGCTGTATGCGGTGCTGGGCGGCATCGGCTGGTATCTCTACGGAATGTTTCTCAATTCCCTCAAGCTGGGAAAGGAATCCGTATTCAACACCACCGGTGAAGTGATCGAGAGCATTTGGGTATTCAACCCCTTAAAAAATCTCTTCGCTGTTTTTACGCCCTTTGGCCTTGGCGTTTCCGCCTTCATTGCCCTTATGGTCTGCCTCATTACGAAAAAAGGCTACAGCTGGTTTTCAGGCTACAATTTTACCCGGGACGCCCGCGGCTTTGATATCCTGCCGGACGGCACTCACGGCACCTCCGGATTTGCGACAAAAAAGGAGCTTGCTGAGCATCTGGAGCTGGGCAGCGCCGAAGAAGTTACCGGAATGCTCCTTGGACGCATTAAGGCGCGGCCGGATGATCCGGAAAAATACGCTACCTACGTGGCGCACCGCATGAAGCCCGGGGAAAACAATAATATCCTCTGCATCGGCGCACCCGGCTCCTATAAGTCCAGAGGCTTTATCATTCCCTTCCTCATGGGCTGCGCGCAGCGAAGCAGCGGCGGACACCCTGAATCCGTTGTCGTGACCGACCCCAAGGGCGAACTCTTTGAAAACCTTGCACCATATTTTCGGGAGCATGGCTTCTATGTCAAGGCGGTCAATTTCCTCGATATGGCACACTCTGACGGTTGGAACTGCCTTGCGGGACTGGAAGCAAATCCGGACCTTGTAACCACCGTGGCCAACACCATCATTCAAAATACCTCCGGCCCCAAGGAGGCGGATGACTTCTGGAGCCGTGCGGAATTGAACCTCCTGATGGCGCTCATCCACTATGTCTGCAATCTGAAGGATGCCCGCGGCAATCTTCTTCCGTTGGAGCAGCGCAGCCTCGGAGACGTCTATAAGATCCTCGCCTATAAAAGCGTCAACGAGATCAACCGCATCCTTGCGGAGCTGCCGCCGGAGCATCCTGCCAAGGGACCACACGGGCTCTTTCTGAAGGCGAGAGAAAACCTCTGGGGCAATATCATCATCGGCCTTGGCAACCGTCTCGCGGTCTTTCAGAATCCGCTGGTGGACAAGATCACCCGCAACCACGATGTAGACCTGCTTCTTCCCGGGCAAAAGCCCTGCGCCTACTTTGTCATCATCTCCGCACAAGATAGCGCCTATCGATTTTTAAGCTCCCTCTTTTTCTCCCTGACCTTCCCGCAACTATCCAATTACGCCCGTCTCCACGGAGGACGGCTTCCCGTTCTGACAAACTTCTGTTTGGAGGAATATCTCAATATCGGCTATATGGAGGGCATCTCCGATGTTTTCAACTCCATCCGCGGCTTCAATATGTCTGTGCAGGTGGCGGTGCAGTCCCTCTCCCAATGGCAGGAAAAGTATCCGGGGAAGGAATGGGAAAATCAGCTCGGCTCCTTTGACATGACCCTCTACATGGGCTGCAACGATATGACGAGCGCGGAATACTTTGCTAAAAAGTGCGGTAAGGTCACGATCTCCGTCACCAACAATCAGTTTCCCTTGGCACCGCTGTTTTCTCCCATCTACAGTACCACCCGCCCCTATTCCCAGACGCGAAGCAACACCCAGCGAGACCTCCTCCAGCCCGATGAATTCCTGCGGCTCAATAAGTTTCTCTGCATTGTGATGTTCAACCACTATAAGCCCGCCCAGCTCTATAAGATCATGCTGGAGGAACTGCCGGAATACAAAAAGCTGAAAAAATGCAGCGTCTTTGACTATGTGCCGGAATGGAAAAAGAGAGAAGAAGAGGGTGCAAAGCGTCGCACGGCAGGAAATCGCACATCGGCCGCTGCAAGGAACACATCGTCCGCTCCGCCCGCACCACAGCCGTCGCCTGCATCGGGGAAACGGCCGGATATGCAGCCCCAGACTTCTCCCACCGAAGAAGCCGCAGCCAGCGGAAGCTCCTGCGGAAATGACAACATGACTCCGGAGGAAATTGGTCTTGTGGAGATGACCTGCGAAGCTATTCTGGAAGGCGATGACCCGGAACTGGAAGAGATGGACGATCCCACGCGCATTCCACCCGGGCGCGGAATATAAAAAAGAGGTCGAGCAATCGGCCTCTTTTAAAGAAGATATTCCATTGTCAGCGTGCTGTCTGACCGTACTCTCGCTTTATGGCGTCAATAGAAACGACCCATTGCCTATATCGAAAAAGAAAGAGGAGGTGCCCGTTATGAGGGCAGCGAAAATGAAGGAGCGTCCAACTTTCCAACTGATGTGCCAGAC
>DXUR01000330.1 GCA_019417795.1 Clostridiales bacterium
CTGCGGCGGGTACAGCCTGCGGGCTGGGGGTGTCGGGCTTGGCATAGAAGCCGCTCTCGAACTTCTTGCCCAGTTCCACACGGGAGGACTGCTGGATATGGGCGTAGGTGTTCACCAGCATATCCGCATTGGCGTGTCCTGTGGTCCCCTGCACCGCCTTGATGTCGCCGCCGGAGATCATCAACTGATAGATCACGCTGGAATGCCGCAGACCATGAAAGACGATGCGGGGGAACTCTGGGTGGGCATCCTGCCATTTCAGAAACTTCTTGCGGATGAGCACCGGCTCCACCGCCAGGCCGTTGGGCAGACGCAGGAGCATCCCGCTGTTGCGGTATCGCTCCGGGTCAAGGGCTTCTTCCCGTTTCAAGCGTTCCAGCCACTGTTTCAGCTCCTCCCGCAGGGCGGCAGTCATGAAGATGGTGCGGCAGGACGGAGAACGAACACCATTGGTTCCTCCGCAAGCCTGCGCTGGGTGGACGGAGACCGTCAACTGCCACGCCCATCCGCGCATCCTTCTGCCGCAGAACAGGTGCTTGCCGCATTTGCTCGCAGCCCCTTTTCCGCATCAGCCGGAACCAAGGTGTAACACACTAGACTTTGCAAGCAAAGTCGTGTGCCAAAGGGGTGCTGCCTCTCGCCTGTCGGCTCGGTCAGGTGCTTCAAAATGTGCTGCATTTTGAGGTCGCCACTGGCGACCCGCACCCCTTTGGAAACCCAAGAGAAACGCCCATCAACTGCGCTGCTCGTCCTCGGCCAGTGCGCTGATCCGCTTGCCCATGGCCTTGACCAGCGGAACGACAAGCGCATTCACCATGGTGAAATAGCGCAGTCGTTTGTGCATTTGAGATGCGCTTGGCATATCCGAGGAACGGATGGAGAGAATCGGGATAGAAACAATCACTCAATCGACCAAGTTTCTTGCAAAATCAAAAAGACGACTACAAAGGGGTTGTATTCTGTGTTATAATTGCTTTACAGCGTTGAAAAGGAGGAATCTATAAAATGAAAATTCTAGGAGTGCTTCTTGCGTTTGTCGGTTTTGCGCTTGGAATATATGAAATAATCAATACGCTTAGAGGAAAAGAAAATAAAAGGATATTGTGTGGCGTAGCGATAGCATATCTTGGCTACGGTGTGTGCTATTCAGTGTCTCAAAAAGATTTGGGGTATCTTGGTGTTGCATTTTTATTTGGGTTGATTTTTTATGCAATAAGAGTTATGTGCGTTCTCTTGAGGATGGCTGCTAAGCGTGAAAAACGCAGTCTTAAGAATGATTTGATAGTGCTTGCTGTTCTGTTGGTAGGTTTTATTGCCGGAATGATGCTTCCATATGATAAGGAAGAAGAAGCTAAAAGAACTGCAGAATCAGTCGCTAGTGTGATGGAAAAAGCGGCACTTCCGCTTGCAGGCCTTGATTATACACTGGATGATGTGAATTGACTAGAACAGACCGATGATTGGGCTGCTGGTAGCCGATACAATGCACAGATTAACGGAAAGATATATATTCAGATAGCCACGATTGGTGATGAAATCTATTCTATTAAGGATACAAAAAATGGAGCAACGGATGATTTTCTTTACAAGAACGAAGATTTGAAGCCTGATGCTGGAGATGTACCCGATGGCTCTATTCTGTTGACTGATGGTGAACTGGGCGATTACGGAAAAGAAGCGACTACTAAGAGCGGCTATAAATATATTCGGTACACAGTTCCCACTGGAAATTATACAGTCGAAAACAAAGCAAAGCAGTCCTCCATTTTTGTTGTGTCCGATTCCAACTCTGACGATGTAAGTGCATCCCTTCAATTATCAAGCAATGGTGAAAAGGCAAGACTAACAATCAAGGACGGTTACCACATTGAATTGTCCATGTATGCACAGATTCTTTTGATGCCTGAACAATAAGGAAGAAACGAGTGCATTAGAGTGATGGAGTAAAGCATTGAGGAGGATGGTATATGGAATTCATAAAGCAGTGTAGTACCTGTGACTTCAATTTTTCAGGAAAATGTGGCATCAGCGGGAATATGATTCCTGATATTACTCAATCATATAGTGATTGAGAAGAAAGTCAGGACTACTATGCGGTAATGTATCAAAATGCGCCTTGGTATATCCGAAATCCATATGACGAAAACCCATCTGTAAATTTGGGGGAGCTTTTGGAAATGGATTCCAAGGGCGAAGCAATTACCGTTAATATTTTTGATGCTATAAAGGAATTCTACGGCTTGACACTTGTTGATCTTGCAGTTCTTTTTAGGGAAAACTTTGGCGTGATGTATTATGCGCGTAATGTGCGTATTACGGACAGGCGTGCATATCAGTTTGCAAGTACACTTCGTCTTCCAGTGGAATTGTTCAAAAATACAACTACAGATGATTTTGATCAAATTGAATTTGGCAAGAAACTCTTTCTTAAAAATAATGACATAGAAGAAATCCGTAATGCAATGCCGGATTGGAAAGCACGATTGGCAAAAATGTTGGCACAGCTCTATTTGAGATGCCCGATGGACACGGCAAAAGAACTATCCAGAATGGATCGCTTTTATTGGAGCAGGGGCGATAATATGGATCGGCTGAATGCAACCGAACGGCTGTTTGTTTCTACAGCGGAAAAACAGATTAGAAATGAGTCGCATCCAATTCTATTGGGAGTAAGTTATTTTTTGGATAACAAAACGGCATCACATTTTAATCTACGACAAAGTCGTAGTGGAAGATATGATTGAGGAGGCGATATTCTCATTATGGACACATTAAACACGATTGTGACAATCGCTATTTCTTTGGCACCACTAATTGTAGCGATTGCGGCTTTACGTGTTGCTAAACAAAGTATTGAAGTGGGATTATACCCAATGCGAAAAGAAGTAATGAAAAAGTTCCGTGAAGAAAAATATGATGATATATTTTTTGATGTGGCGGCTTTGTTTGGCTCAAAAATTTCAGATGATTTTATGGTAATGGGAATGTATTATGACCGTTATCAAGAGTATGTGAAAATTTGTAAAGAATATATAGGGTATATAAAAAGAGATAAGCCGGAAGTTTATAATGAGTGTGTGGAACAATTTCAGAATATTCCATTAAAAGACGATGATAAAGAAGGACAACTAGAAATATTCAGATTATGTGCGTATTATAGACCTAAAATAAAAAATAAGCTCGACAATAAACTACTAAATTATGAGGAAATCGTTGATAATATAATAAGGTATAACAGAAAATATTTGGAGTGCAGACTTCAAGTTTCTATATCAATGCAAAACCGATTAAATAAAAGCATTTCTTTTGGATGCGGTCATCAGACGGGAAAGAAAATGGAAGGCGTTGCATCGGCAGCTTTGAATAGCCCGAAATACAGCAGCACGACCAAAACTCTTGCGGGCAGCGTTCTCTCGCAGTCTGACAAGAATCGCTAAATAACCTAAAATGGGGTGTACAGTTTACAACTGTGCGCTCCATTTTTTACAACAGAAATCAAATATAAAGTGATATTACGTCGAATTATTTGAGAAATTGCCGGAAAATCCATGTAGATAACATTGGAAAATTGTGGTAGAATAATACCAACCAGAAAGGAGGGGTGTGCTATGGACAACAACCAACTACAGTACATCAAAATTCAATCGCAATACGCTGATAAGGTAGAACAATTTGAAAAGTGCGTTGTCAAAGCCGCAAAGCTGACACACGCGATTGCTGACACGGCTGAGAAAAAATGCAAGCAGGCGCGGATGGCAATGGAATCTGGCAACATAGATGTCATGCGGAATACGATTCAGCAGTACATCTGCCAGTACGGACGGGATTGGTCACGTTTCCGGGATGTTCGGATACAGCTTGTAGATGGGAACACCTATGCACAGCTCTCTGCCGTTGATCTTATCCAGCAGCTACATTGTGTTATCACGCTGGTGTACAAGGATACTGCGTTGAAAACGGTGAACAAAGAAGCATTCCGAGAGTGCGTTAAAAGTTTGCTGAAGCAGTCCAAAATGTTTACCGATCAAGAGCTAGATGCAATGTTTGCGTAAAACAGGATAGCTGAAAATAAGCAAAGCCCACAAGCTGGATATAAAATCCGGTCTGTGGGCTTTACCATATCAGGAGTAATATTTCTATGTGTGGTTGCCGGGACGAGGGGCTTCTGGAACTCAACGGCAAAAACTATATGCTGTCCCTCAAGGTCTACGAAACGGTGAAAACCGATGTGGCCTATGTG